>JAEUMC010000579.1 GCA_016793415.1 Devosia sp.
CGCAGCACCGTGAGCTTCTGCCCCTCGTCGATGACACCGGCAGACGCCAGCACGCCGTCCAGCACCTTGCGGTTGTTCACCTTCACCACGTATTTGCCGGCAAGACCCAGCGCGTCCATCGTGTCGGCCATCATCATGCACATTTCGGCATCGGCCTCGGGCCCGGCCGCGCCGACCGTATCGGCGTCGAACTGCATGAACTGGCGGAACCGCCCCGGCCCGGGCTTCTCGTTGCGGAACACATAGCCCGCCCGGTAGCTGCGATAGGGTTTTGCCAAATCCTGGAACTGCTCGGCGAAATGCCGCGCCAGCGGCGCGGTGAGATCGTAGCGCAGGCTCATCCACTGCTCGTCATCGTCCTGCAACGAGAACACCCCGGCATTGGGCCGGTCGGTATCGGGCAGGAACTTGCCGAGCGTCTCGGTATATTCGAGCAGAGGGGTCTCGACGGGGTCGAAGCCATAGCGCTCGTAGACGGCGCGGATCTTCGCCGTCATCGCGTTCACGGCCGAAATATCGGCGGGCAAACGGTCCTCGAAGCCGCGCGGCAGCCGCGGCGCGATGAGCTTCTTCTTGTCGGTCATGGTGTCTGCTGGTCAGAGCCCGGAATCTGAGGCTGGTTCCTAACGGAAAGCCCCCGTCGACTCAAGGAAACCACCTGTGTCTTTGCGGCAACAGTATCATGCGTGGTGCGTCAGCCTGCCGCATCCGGGGTTGGCATTGCTTTCGAGTCGGCGTATCAGCCCCTTCGTTCAACGCCAACCAAAGAGGAGGCGACGCATGATTCATTCGATGTTCGTTTCCGGTCCTGGCGTTACCCCAGCTGGTCTCAATCGCGCCTAAACCGCGCCGGCCCCTCCCCGGGGTCATTTTCTCCAGCTCCTTTTAGCCTCGACTAGCCTTCAGCAACCGGCATCGCCATTCGGCGCCTTCGCGTCCGGATTCCGTCGCCACCACCATTGTCTCTTCAACCAGAGGACCGGGCCGCATTGCGCCTGGACGAGATCATGACTCTCGAATTGCAGACCCGTGCTTCGGCACGTTCGCACCGCGCCCAGGCGCACACCCATGTCGGCGTCGCCGGCGCGCTGGTTTCAGCAGCCGTCACGATGCTTGCCAACGCCCAGCTGGCCCGCGCGGCGAGACGCTACAAGTCTCGCGGCTCGCCACCTGTGCCCACCCATCTCCGTCGCGATCTTGGGCTGATGCCCGAGGTGATGGAGCCGAAAAGCCACTGGGACTATCGGTGATATCCGGCTGCGGCCGCCTCGTGGGGCCGCAGCGCCACCGTTGTTCCTCTGCTTTCACCAGAGGACCGGGCTTCCACCCGGCATTTTGAGATGGTTCTCATCGTACGGGACCGCGCCACGTCGCGCGTCCTCAACACGCCCGAATTCGACATCGGGCAAATCGGTCTCATGGGCCGCATCCGTCTGTTCATCGCCCGGCGTCGCGCCGATGCGATGCTGCGACGCGTGCTCCGGCCCTACCGTCGCGGCAGTGCCGCACCCCTGTCGCCGCACCTGCTCAAGGACATCGGGCTGCCGCCCGATTTCCGGATGTAGACGCGAGGGCGCCGGCTCCCCGGCGAGGGTTTCCTCGTCCGGCTCCGGCGCCCATCACCTGATTCATCATTCAAGGAGCCGGCGCCTGACGCGTCCGGACATGCACATGTTTTTGTTCAAACGCCCCGGTGATCGCCACCGGAAGCCGGAGCCCAGGGCTCCGTTCACACCACGCACACGGCCCGAGGACGGTCTGCCGCTGCTCGGCAACATCACCGGGCTCGAGCTCATGGCCCTGTTCATGAGCCGATGATCCAACGCATCCGAGAGGACGACGCCATGTTCTTCCCCCGCAACCCCGGCCTGCGCCGCGGCCCGCAACAACCGAAGCAGCAGATCAGCTCGAACGATGCGCTGCGCCCCGATCTCAAACTCTCCAAACTGGAACTGATGGCCCTATTGCTGATCAGGTAATCCGGCACCAAGGCCCCATCTCTCCCGCGAGCGGAGGGATGGGGCATCGAGCCGCTTACCTATCGGCTGGGTCGCTTCAGCGCCTGCCGCTCTACCTCAGCCTCCGCCCGGCAGAAGCAGGCATCCACATGGTCGTTCACCAGCCCCATCGCCTGCATGAAGGCATAGCTCGTTGTCGGGCCGACGAACGAGAAGCCGCGCTTGCGCAAATCCTTGCTCATTGCCTTGGACGCCGCCGTCTCCGCCGGGATGCTCCCCGAGACGATCGGTCCCTGCACCGGCTCGGGTTCAAAGCTCCAGAAGTAGGCGGCGAGCGAGCCGAACTCCTTCTGCACTTCCAGCGCGCGTTTCGCATTGTTGATGGTCGAAGCGATCTTGCCGCGGTGCCGGATGATGCCGGCATCCTTGAGCAGCCGTTCGATATCGGTCTCGTCCATCGCTGCCACCTTGTCGAGGTCGAAGCCATGGAAGGCCGCGCGGAAATTCTCGCGTTTCCTGAGAATGGTGATCCAGGCCAGCCCCGACTGGAACCCCTCGAGACAGAGCTTTTCGAACAACCGCGTGTCGTCGGTCACCGGCCGGCCCCACTCGCGGTCGTGATAATGCTGGTAGAGCGCGTCGCTCCCCGCCCAACTGCAGCGCGTCACCTCGGTCGGCGTTGACATGGTTAACTCCCGGTAAATAGATGAGCCCGCATAGCGGGACGAGGAAAGCCGCCGACTTTGGTGTCCGACCTCACATCAGGCAACCCGGATCGGACATCCGTACGCTTTGATCTCGCGACAACTGGCGAATCGGCTGGGGGGCCAAACGCCAATGATCCTGCCACAGGACCTCAGGGCGCTTGTCGTCGATGACAATGCGTATGCGCGCACCGCCGTGGCCGCAACCCTGCGCAAGCTCGGCCTCGTCACCATCGATGAACTTGCCGGCGCCGCGCCTGCCGTGGGCGCCATCCAGGCGACACGCTACGATATCGTCTTCATGGATTGGTACATGCCGGAGATGAACGGCGCGGCCTTGCTCGAAGTGATCCGCGACCCGCGCTTTTCCGCCAATGGTCGGGTCCCGGTGGTGATGGTTACTGCCTATCCCAATCGCGAGACCATTGCCCGTGCCAGGGAACTCGGCGCCGGCGAGGTGCTCACCAAACCGTTCACCGTCGCCCATGCCGCTGCCGCGCTGGGTCGGCTGTTGCCGGATGGCTGGCAGATCCCGGACGAAACGGAAGCCGGGCAGGTATTGCTGTAGGTCTTGACCATACATAACCAAAACGTTATAGAACGCAAAGGTTATAGATGGAGACCTCAGATGCCCGCAGCCCTCACCGTCACCAACCCGTCCGACAATGCCGTTACCGTGTCGCGCAGCTTTGACGCGCCGGCCGACCTGGTCTTTGCCTGCCACACCCAGCCGCAGCTGGTGCAGCGCTGGCAGCTCGGCCCGCCGGGCTGGACGATGCCGATCTGTGAGATCGACCTCAGGGTTGGCGGTACCTACCGCTATATCTGGCGCAGCGATGCCGATGGTTCCGAGTTCGGCTTCACCGGCCGCTATCGCGAGATCGCCGTGCCGACGCTGATCGTCCACACCGAGGCCATGATCGGCACGCCGGGAGAGGCAGTCGTCACCACCAGCTTCGAGGAACACGCCGGTCGCACCACGCTCACCCTCACCATGAGCTTTGAAAGCCGCGAGGTTCGCGACCAGGTGCTGCTGACCGGTATGACGGACGGCATGGCCCAGAGCTACGACCGCCTGGATGAGCTTCTGGTCGAGACGGCAGCGTGATTCACTGGCGCTCTGTCAAAGGTTGATGACGCTGGCGTGCACCCTCAACAGACAAAGACGCGGCGGCGCCTCACTTTCACTTAACCACCTTCATTCACCCGCCGTTCGATATTGTCATCAATACTGCACAGCGCCCGACCTCCCTCGGGCGCTCGCGTATCAATGATGAGTGTGCGCCAATGCTGCGTTCGTCCCGGGCGGTGCTCGCCGCCGCTGCCTGCCTCGTGTCCTTCTCGGTGTTCGCCGATACAGCCAACGCCGCGCAGGGCCTGTTCATGTTCGATCTGCAGTCGCGCCCGTCGCTGCACGATACCAAGCCGCGCCCCGGCTACAAGCTGAAGAGCAACAAGGTGCGCCTCGCGCCCGAGTTCCGGCGCCAGATTGTTGCTTACAAGACCAACCAGAAGGCCGGCACGATCATCGTCAACACCGGCGAGAAGCACCTTTACCTGGTGCTCGGCGACGGCAAGGCGCTGCGCTACGGCATCGGCACCGCGCGCGACGGCTTCGAGTGGAGCGGCACGCACAAGGTCTCCAACAAGCGCGAGTGGCCGGGCTGGACGCCGCCCGAAGAGATGAAGCGCCGCCAGCCGAACCTGCCCGACTACATGCCGGGCGGCATCAACAACCCGCTGGGGGCCCGCGCCATCTATATCGGCTCGACGCTCTACCGCATCCACGGCACCAACGAGCCCTGGACCATCGGCCAGGATGTCTCGTCGGGTTGCATCCGGATGGTCAATGATGATGTCGAGGACCTCTACGAACGCGTCAAAATTGGCGCGAAGGTGATTGTGCTTTAGTTAGGATTTTCAGCGACACTGGCGCCGGAATTCTGGGGGTCTTCCGGCGCCATGCGCAGCTTCTTGTTGCTTCTGAACCGGTTCCGCGCCGACGAGCGTGGCGTCTTCGCCGTCATCTTCGGTCTCCTGGCCATCGTGTTGGTCGCCATGGCTGGCGCCGCGGTGGACTACACGTCCATGGAAACCGCCCGCAACAAGATGCAGATCGCGCTTGATTCAGCGGCCCTCGGCCTTGCTCCCAAGATCTACAGCCAGACTGAAGAAGAGCTGCGAGCCTCTGCCGAGGAACTCGTGCTCGAGCGGCTCAACGACGATAGCCTGACAGTCACCGTCGACTGGGCCGACGCCACCACCTCGACTGGCACCCTCAAGCTGAAGGGGACGATCACCGTCCCCATGGCATTTGTTACACTGGTTGGCATACAGGATATGACGACCAGCATATCATCCGAGGCGACCCGCGGTTCGATCAACCTCGAGGTGGCGGTAGCGCTCGATACCACCGGCTCGATGGGCACCGATGGCATTGCGACGCTGCAAACGGCACTCGCTACGCTTATCCCACTGGTGGTCAAGGACGAGCAGTCGCCGACTTACTCCAAGATGGCGTTGGTTCCATACTCAACCGCGGTGAACGTTGGCACCGCCTATGCCGACGAAGTCCGCGGTGGGGTTACCGGTTCGACGACGGTTTCGTCCATCGCGTGGTGGGACGTCGAACGCGACATCAGCGGGGCGACTGCTGCGCGCCCGGTGGTCATCACCCAGAACGCCCACGGCTTCAACAATGACGACATGATCTACATCACTGGCGTCAAGGGCATGACCGACCTGAACAACAAGGCCTACATCGTCAAGAACAAGACGGCGAACACCTTCGAACTCTATACCACAGGCGGGTCGCGCGTTGATGGTCGAAGCTACTCGGCCTATCAGACGAGCACCACAGACAAGATGAAGCGGTGCATCATTGCGGCAAGCTGCAACCTCGTCGTCACGGCTACCGGGCACGGTTTGGCCACCAACGACTATGTCAGGCTGACCGATGTGTCGTCGAACATGTCGTCGCTCAACAACAGCAACTATCAGATTACCAAGCTGACCAACGACACGTATACCATTCCGGTCGCCGGATACGGGACGACTTACGTACAGCCAGTCACCACCGGCAAGTCATGGTGCACGAAGTATGGGTGCTACTACTGGCGGCTGAGTTCGAGCCGTACCTACCTGTCCACTGCTGCCTGCGCGACCGAGCGCTCAACCAACAGTTTTGCCGACACGGCGCCGAGCACCACGCCACTCGCTATCCACTACACCTCCGATGGTACTTGCGGCAGCGCAGCAAAGATTCAGCCGCTGACTGCCACCAAGTCGAAGCTGGAGGCGTATACGGTCGCCAATGCCTTGAAGCCGAGCGGTGCCACAGCCGGACAGATCGGCACGGCATGGGCATGGTACCTGGTCTCACCAAACTTTGCAGAGCTGTTCGACGATTCGGCCGCAACTGTCGGTGGGGATTTCGAGTCGAAGCCCGCCGCATATGATGCGCCCAACACCCTGAAGATCGTCATCATCATGACCGACGGCGAGTACAACACCGAGTACTGCAAGGGTGTGAGCCCCAGCTATTCAGGTTGCAGCGCACCCGACGGCACCACAGGCATCATGACCGGCCCGTTCGGCCAGGCTGAAGACCTCTGCTACAACATGAAGCAGCAGAAAATTGTCGTTTACACTGTCGGCTTTAACCTGGGCACCACCGGGAATGCCGTCGATCTGCTCAACAAGTGCGCGTCCGATTCGAGCAAAGCCAAGCTCGCCAACGACAGCGCCGGGCTCATCGCGGCTTTCCGTGAAATCGGCGAGAACATCTCCGACCTCAGACTGTCGCAGTAACTCAGCCCTGCAGCACGAACCGCCTGCCGCCTGGGAAGGCGGCTAGCGCGGCGCGCTGCTCGGCTTCGGTGAGCCCCTCGAAGCTGATGGTCATCGGCAGCTCCGGCGCATCGATCGGGGCGATCGCATGGGTCGGGCGCAGGCGCGCATCGTGCGCAGCCGCCAGCCATGACTTCGCCCTGCGGCTCGCAGCGGGGGATGTCAGTCTGGAGACACGGCGATCCATTTCGAAGACTCCATGCGCGCGGGACAAGTCGGTAACGCTGCGACAGCAAGACAGGTTGCTGCGCATCCCTCTCATTCTGCAGTCAAATCCGCGTCAGTTCGAACTTCTGGCAAAGCGCGCCCTTGCAGCCGTTGATGG
The DNA here is from genome assembly GCA_016793415.1 of Devosia sp. Taxonomy (GTDB): domain Bacteria; phylum Pseudomonadota; class Alphaproteobacteria; order Rhizobiales; family Devosiaceae; genus Devosia_A. The sequence goes on from JAEUMC010000579.1 coordinate 6,837, forward strand.
TCATGGTGTTGCCGTCGACCAGCGTCAGCGTGCCCTTGACCACTTCGCCCATGTACTCGGCACTGCCGCGCCACTTGTTCTCGAGTGCGCGCTTGGCGCCCTTGAGCACGTAGGAGTTGAGGTAGCTCAGGTTCTCGGCGGTGCGTGCGTCGTCGCGCAGCCACACCAGCCTGGCGCAAACCTCGGTGCCGTCGCCGCACAGCGTCACCTCGAACCGCGATTCGCCGGTGACCGTCTGCCAGGTGCCGGCGGGAGATTGTGCGGCAAAGGCCGGGGCAATCGCCAGCGCGCTGGCGACGATGGCGGCGGCGATCAACGTGAGCGATTTCGACATGCACGAGCCCCTCGGCAACATGGTGAATGGAGTGTTGCCCCGTGCTGTGCCGCCTGGCGCTTGAACCCGCCGCGAACGCCCTGTTCAGTTGCTGTTCATCGCCGCGGCGGCCTCGGGACCCAGCAGCTTCCGCACCAGGCCGACCCGTTCGTCGACCGGCAGGGCAGGGATCCGCACCAATTGGAAGCCGAACCGGTCATAGGCCTCGATGTGGAATCGCTCGAACCGCATCGCCTCCTCGAGGCTGATCCGCCGCGCCTGCGTGTTGGTGATGAAGCCCAGCAGCTCGACGAACAGCACCTGCCGTTCGTACTGCCCTGTTGCCACCATCGCCGCGATCGATTCGATCAGTCCTTCCGGCGCCGGGTGCCCCAGATACTCGGCCAGCGCCAGCGTACAGACCAGCGACCGGTCCACCACCCGAACCTCGCCGACCGCCGGTCGTGCCGCCCGCCGCAGCTGCAGCGCCGCGATGTCGCCGATGAATTGCGGTCGCCGCCAGGATTCGTCGATGCCGCGCCCCTGGTCGAGCGCGATCACGTCGGTCGCCGCCTCCTCGACCACGTCGATGCCCTGCGCCTCAAGCGCCCGGAGGATAACGGTCTTGCCGGCACCTGGGGCGCCGGTCAGGATGAATTCGCGGGCCATTGCCTCGCTCCATGTCAGAGGGACGCCGGGCCCGGATGGGCCAGCGCTATTCGGTGTCTGCGGGGGGATGTGCTTGGTGCCGGGCCAGTGCGGGAGTGGTACCGCCTCCCCGGATCGAACGGGGGACCTCTAGATCCACAATCTAGCGCTCTAACCAACTGAGCTAAGGCGGCCCGGCAAGCGCGGCGGACCATAGTTTCAGTTATCGCTGCTGGCAAGCGCCGATTTGACCCTGTTTTTCATCGGCTGTTGACAGCTGTCGGCTTAACCATCGGCAGCGAATGCCGGCCGCTCACGTCCGCGCGATATGGACCGGGCAGGAGGCCCGGGATATTTAGAGAAGATTAAATTCCGAGTTCGCTTTGTGTCGAATTGGCACGAGGCAGGAAAAGAGTACGCGTGCACGCTGAGTGGATCAAATCGCCGACGGCCCGGCTGGTGCTGGTGCATTGGGCCGACGCGCGCCCCGCCTGGCTGTGGTCGCAGGATGGCGAAACCCTGCTCTGGCGCAACGACGCGGCGCGCTATTTCCACGGCAAGGTCAAGAAGCACGGGTTGAAGCTCGCCCCCGAAGCGGTGCCGATCAAAGGGCAGATCGCCCGGCTGATCCGGCTCGGCTCGATGGGCCGCTCGAGCCTCAGCCGCATCCAGTTCCTGGCCGGCGAACGGCCGATTTCCACCACCTGCACCTGCACGCCGCTCGAGCTCGAGGGCGGAGAGATCGGGCTGCTGATCGTCGGGGTCGACCCGATCGAGCCCGAACTGCTCGAAGCGCACGACCCGATGCAGGTCGATGCGGTGACCGCCGGACTGCTGCCCGAGGGCGCCGAGTTTCTGCTGATCAGCGAAGATGGCCAGATTGCCGGCGGTTCGCGCCATGCGCTCGAGCATTTCGCGCCCATCATCGAAAGCGAAGGCCTGCCCGAGAGCGCCGAGGTTACGCTGGCCGGCGATACCATGTGGCTGACCCGTTTCCAGGCCAGCCCGCACGACGCCATGCTGCTGCTGTTCGAGCGGCCCGCCGCGGCCCCGCGTAAGATCGCCGAGGTGCGAGCGGAGGAGGGCGTCGTCGCCCGGGAGGATCAGCCGGCGGCGCACCCCCCTGTTGCCCCCGAGTCCGAGCCGCTGCTGCCGCTGGGGCTGCCGGCGGTCGAATACGCCGATGATGAGCCGGTCGTCGCCGAGGAGGATAACTGGGTCGAACCGATCCCCGCCGCACCGGAAGTGCCGGGTACGCTCGCCTCGCTGTTCGATCGCCTCGCCGACGACGGCGGGCTCTACACCGCCCTCAATGCCGGCGACGAGCATTTCGCCGGCCCGCCACCGGCGACGGTGGACGAGCCGCTGGTACCCGATCCGGTCGAGGCGGATGACAGCCTGCCGCTCCCCGAGCTGCCGCCCGAGGCGGCGCCGATCGCGGTCCCGGCACCGCCCGAGCTCGATGTCATCGGCGCGCTCATCGATTTTGCCGACGAGGACGAGACCCCGGCTGACGCTGGGGCGGCCGTGCACGACGCGAATGTCGAGCCGGCGCCGATCGCGGAAGCTGAGGCGGCCGCCGACCAGCAGGCGATTGTCAACGAGGTGGAGGCAGCGCCCGAACCCGAGCCAGAACCAGTCGCCCCGACCGCCTGGCGCGTCACCGGCCGCGGCTTTGTCGCGCTCGCTCCCGATTTGCCGGCCGACGACGAGCCGGCCGAGAGTGCCGCTCCCATCCCGGACGCCGAGACCGTCGAGCGTGTCTCGCGATACAATTTCGACGAGCTGAGCCGCATCCTCACCGATCGCGTCAGTGCGCATCCCGTCACGCCGCCCGCCGAGCAGCCTGCGCCGCCTGCTCCGAGCCACGAGGGCGCGCTGATCAACCTCACCGGCGAGACCTTCATTCTCAACCGGCTGCCGCTCGGCATCCTGGTGTTCCGCGATCAGCAGGTGCTGTTCGCCAATCGGGCGCTGACCGACCTCACCGGCTATGAGTCGATCGAGAGCTTGCGCGCCGCCGGCCTGACCGCGATCTTTCCCTCCGAGGACAGCGCGGTCGCAGGGCCAGTGACGCAACTGGTGCGCCGCGATGGCAGCCTTGCGTCGGTCAACGCCCGGTTGCAGTCGATCACCTGGCATGGCCGCCCGGCCCTGATGCTGTCGGCCGGCATTGCCGAAAACCG
>JAEUMC010000583.1 GCA_016793415.1 Devosia sp.
TGAACGGCTTCAGCCGGTGCGCGAGGCGCACCGCGAATTCGACGTCGAAAGCCATCCAGCAGTCGAGCATCAGCTCGACATGCGGGCCGATCAGCTCGCGCGCCTTGCCGACAAAGGTCTCGTTCTTGTCGAGCGCTTCGAGCCCGTCGGCGGTGCCATAGGGGCAGGCGAGCTTGGTGGCCTTGAAGCCCAGTTCCATGTGCCAGTCGGTGTCGTTGCCGGTGGCGTAGCAGAACTGCTTGTCGCGGGCGGCGCCGCCGGCGAGTTCATAGACGGGCAGCTTCAGCACCTTGCCCTTCAGGTCCCATAGCGCGAGGTCAATGCCGCTGATGGCGTAGGAAGCGAGGCCCGAGGAGGAATAGGGCGACGTGATGCGCATCATCATGTCCCACAGCTTCTCGGTGGCGAGCGCGTTCTCCTCGTGCAGCAACGGGCCGATATGGTCGTTGATCAGGCTGATGGTGGGCTGGCCATAACCGGTGACGCCGAAGCCCCAGGAGCCGTCATCGGCAGTGACGATGACGCCGACCGCCGGGAAGGCGTTGTTCCAGCTCGAGCGCAGCGCCTTGTAGCGAGGGTAGCGCGACATCGGGTTCGCCACTTCGGCATCCTTGGTCCAAGGCGGCCGGCGCGCCGTCACCTTGTCCTTGCCCTCGTCGTAAATGCCGCCGGCAATCGGGTTGGTGATGGCAAAGGCTTCGATAGACTTGATCTTCACTGGAAACTCCTGGTCGTCAAATTGCGGTCGGGCGGTGCTCAGCCCGGGATGCGGTAGAATTTGCGGGCGTTGTCCCGGAACAGCCCGGCGCGCTCGGTTTCCGAGGCGCTCCTGGTGATCTTGTCGAAGGCCTGCCAGAGGGTCGGAAAGGTGCTGGTCAGCTTGTCGACCGGGAAGTTCGAGGCGAACATCGCGCGCTCCGGCCCGAAGATCTCGAGCGTCTCCAGTACCAGCGGGCGGAAGCTCTCGGTGGTCCAGCTGCGGTCGAGCATGCCGAGGCCGCTGATCTTGACTGCGATATTGGGGCGGGCGGCCAGCTCGCGCATCCCGGCTTTCCAGGCCTTCCAGCCCTTGAGGTCGCGGTCGGCCCACATGCCGGCGTGGTTGAGGATGAGCTGGGTGTTCGATGCCTCGCCGGCGAGCCTCGCCGCCTGCGTCATCTGGTGCGGGTAGAGCTGCAGGTCGAAGCTCAGGCCGCGGCGGCCGAGTTCCTTGAGTCCGCCGATCCAGCCGGGCTCATCCATCAGGTCGCGGGTGATGTAGTTGAGCTTGGGATCGGCGTGCCGGTTCACCACCTGGCGGATGCCGCGCATGATCGGGAAGGCGGTGTGGCGGTCGAGCAGGGCGCCGAAATCCGGCGATGCGAGGTCGCCATGCGCCACCAGCACGATCGGCACCGGGCTGCGATCGGCGACAGCCTGCAGCGTTTCGGATTCCTTCACCGGATCGGTGGGGAAGGCCTCGACATGCACCGCGCCGACGACCTCGATCTCGTCGCCACCTTCCTCGAGATACTCTTCGAGCAGGTAGCTGCGCGAGATGGCGGCATTGGCGCCGCCTTTGCCGGGCTTTTCGAAATGCGGGTAGATGCGGGTCCAGAGGTCCCACAGGTGGATGTGCGGATCGACGACCTTCAGCATCTTGTCCTCAATCCAGCCGGAACATTTCTTCGACCGGCCAGGCCTTCGGCCGCGCGTCTTCGTGCGTCTCCATGTGGGGCTCCATCCAGGTCCACCACTTCAGCACCACCGGATC
>JAEUMC010000586.1 GCA_016793415.1 Devosia sp.
CTGCCACCGCGCCGTTCCATCTCGGCAAGGACGGCCATGCGGGCTGGATCATCGCCAGCGACGACAACGGCGAAAACTGGTGCAAGCTCTCCGAGTTCTATCGCTCGCCGCTCGGCAACGTCTCGACCTGGGAGAGCCGCATCGCCGACCTTGGTGGCGGCCGCGTCGCGGTGATCTTCTGGGCCTATGACAATGCGGCTGGTGCCAACCTCACCAACCACGTCGCCATCTCGAGCGATGGCGGAGAGACGTTCGCACCGGTCATCGACACCGGCATTCGCGGCCAGGCCTCGAACCTCCTGTCGCTTGGCGGCGGCAAGGCGCTGACCATTCACTCGCACCGCGAGGCGCCGGTCGGGCTGATCGTCCGCCGTGTCGACCTGAGCAACGGTTTCAAGGTCGAGGAGGAGCTCAACCTCTTCGCCGACGCGTCGATGGGCAGCGACTCCGCCGACATCAAGAAGCAGTTCGGCAGCCTGAAGTTCGGCCAGCCGTCACTGCTGCGCCTCGCCAACGGGGAAGTTTTCGCGGCGTGCTGGAGTTTTGAAAACAGCCAGTATGTGATCAAGGGCTATCGGATCGCTCTTTGAGGAAAGAGTGAGTCGACGGAGGACGACTATCGTGTCGCGGGTTGAAGGCATGGGCGCGGCTACGGCCGAGTTCGAGGAGCAGTCGGATTTCGACAAGATCCGGCGCATTCCCTATCTTTACGCCTTCAACATCATCACCGCCGCGGCGCTGCTCTGCACCGTCACCTCGCCGTTGGCGCTGTTCGCCGCCGAGCTGGGGGTGCCGAAGGACCGCATCGGGCTGATCGGCGGCATCATGCCGTTCGTGCAGGTGATCGCGGTGGCGTTCCTGCCCATCGTCATGGCGTTCGGCCACCGCCGGGTCGCCGGCTATGCCTCGCTCACCCGCTATCTCTGCCTGTCGCTGATCCTCGTGGCGCCAATGTTCCAGGGCAACGCCGACATGGTGTTCTGGGTGTTGTTCGCGGCCATGCTCGGCTTCTCGATCTTCCGCACCCTCGCCGAAACCGCCATCTGGCCCTGGTCGCAGGAATATATGCCGAGCTTCATCCGCGGCCGGCTGACCGGCGGCATTGCGCTCGCCTACCTGCCGGTGGCGCTGGTCGGCTCGGTCCTGGTGCAGCTCTGGCTCGATGGCCAGCACGGCATCGAGCGCTTCTTTCCGGTCTTTGCCATCGGCCTGGTCCTGGGCGTCATCGCCGCATCGACCCTGTTCGGGCTCGGTGGCGGCAAGCCGCGACCTGGTTCCGCCCGTGGGTTCGACTCGATCCGCGCCATGCGCGATCCGCTGCGCGACGGCAACTTTCTGCTCTATCTCGTCTCCTCGGGCACCCAGTTCCTCGTCTACACCGTTATCAACCTGTTCATCCTGTTGTTCTTCCGCGAGCGGCTCGGCATCTCCTCGGGCCAGATCGTCCTGATGGCCGCCTTCATTCCCGTCGGCGCCGCGCTCGGCAGCGTGGCCTCCGGCTGGTTCGTCGATCGCTACGGCACCCGGGCCATCCGCATCACGCTGCAGGCGCTGCAGGTGGCGATGCTGATCGCCCTGATGTTCGTCACCAAGGACACGCCCGGCACCATCTTTATCGTCGGGGCGATCTTCTTCGTCTTCGGCATGCTGTTCCAGAGCGCCATCTCGGTAGGTGGCATCTACATGCTGAACTATGTCCCGCCGGCCAAGAAGGAGAGCTACATGACGCTCGCCTACATGACCGATGGCCTGATCGGCGGCGGCGCCGCCTTCCTCGCCGGCTGGCTGCTCGAACTGCTGGCCAGCAACAGCATCGTCGTCTCGGGCGTGACGCTGGGTAATTTCGAAACGCTGTTCGGGCTCAGCGCCGTAATGGTGGTGATCTCCGCCATCACCTTCGCCATGCTGAAGGAAGAGGGCGCCACCGGGGTGCGGGATTTCCTCGGCCAGTTCGGCCGCGGCCGGCCGCTCAGCGCGCTCTGGGGTATCCACCGCTATGGCGCGCTCACCTCCGAGGAGCGCCGCCGTGACCTCGCCTATGGCTTCGGCAAGACCCGCAGCGCGCTGGTCAAGGAAGAGCTGATCGCGGCGCTCAGCGACCCCTCGTTCGATGTACGGCACGAGGCGATCCAATCGCTCGGCCACCTGCCGCCGAGCCCCGCGGTGGTGCGGGCGCTGGAATCGATGCTCGCCTATGACGGGCTGGTCGAACTGCAATATGCGGCGCTCAATTCGCTCGGCCGCATCAAGGCGACCAAGAGTGGCGAAGCCATTGCCCGCTTCCTCGACAGCCCCAACCCGCTGTTGCGGGCTCGCGCCGCCCGCACCCTCGGCGATATCCGCGATGCGAAACACCTGCCGCGAATCCGCCAACTGCTGGCCGACGACCCCGAGATCGACGTGCGGCTGGCCGCCGTCTCGGCGCTCGGCAAGTTCCGCGACAGCCAGAGCGTCGACGGCCTGCTGCAGGTCTATCGCGAACTGGCCGGTGACGCCGTGAGCATGGTAGGCGAACCGCGCAGCAAGGTGGTGCTGCTGGCCCTGGCCAAGATCCTCGACTGGGAGGAAAGCTTCTCCCGCGAGTGGCGGCATGAGGAGAAGGTGCTGGGCTATCGGCTGCCCGGCCTGTTCAGCCGGCTGAGCGACAGCCTGCGCAAGCGCTCCAGCCAGGAGCATTCCCGCCTGCTGATGCAGGCCGCCGCGGCGCTGAGCTCCGGCAGCACCGGCACCGCCTTCCGAGCCCTGCAGGCGCTGCGGCCCTACGTGGCGGAGAGTGGGCACCCGGAAGCCGGCATCGTCCTCAAGCTGATGGACGGCACTCGGGACATCGAGCAGCCGCACCGGGCGCTGCTGATCCTGCTCGCACTGGCCATGCGGCCGGTGTTGGCGGGGTAGCTCCAGGTCCGGTGGCTGTGGACCCCCACCCTTGATCCCTCCCCGCAAGGGCAGGGCTATCGCACATGAACGGCCACCGGGCTTTCCTTGCTCCTCCACCGCGCAGCGGGGGAGGGGGACCAGCGAAGCTGGTGGAGGGGGCGGCCCCACA
>JAEUMC010000599.1 GCA_016793415.1 Devosia sp.
AATCCAAGGCAACACTCTGCATCCACCTGTCGATCCGCAACCTCAACTATGTCGAGACGGCGCTTACGCCCAATTATGGCGCCGACTGCCCGGTGGTGATCATCTACCGCGCCACCTGGCCGGACGAGGAAGTGATCTTCACCACCCTCTCGGAGATGAAGGCTCGGGTGCGCGAGGAAAAGATCACCCGCACCGCCCTGATCCTCGTCGGCCGCGTGCTCGGCGAAACCCGCTTCCGCGAGTCGAGGCTCTACGACGAGAGCTTTGCCCACGTGCTGCGCAATGCGGGGAAAAAGAAGCTGAGGGCAGGGGGATGACCCCCCTAGATACTGGCGCCCAGCTTCAGCGCTGCGATCGCCTGTCCGACCGTCGGCACGTCATGCGCCGGCGGCAAAGCCGGTCGGGCGATCATGAACACCGGCAGTCGCAACCGCAGCGCCGCCTGCAGTTTCGCCTCGGTCTGTGCGCCGCCGGAATTCTTGCAGATCAGGTGGGTGATCCCCTGTTCCTGCATCATCTGGAACTCGCCGTTGAAGAAGAACGGCGGCCGCGCCAAGAGCGAGGTGGCGTTGACCGGCAGTTCCTTCTCCGGCGGCTCGATCGAGCGCACCACGAAGCTGCAATCGGTGCGCTTCAGGTAGGTGTCGAGTTGGGTGTGCCCCACCGTCAGCAGCGCCCGCGCCCCCTTGGGCAGGCTGGCCGCCGCTTCTTCGGCGTTGGCGACATGCTTCCAGAACGCATATTGCGGCTCGCTCCAGGCCGGCCGCGTCAACCGCACCAGCCGCAGTTCGGCGAGCTCCGCCGCCCGCACCGCGTTGCGCTTGATCTCCTCGGCATAGGGGTGCGTGGCATCCACTATCCGGTCGAAGCGCTCGGTGATGATGTAGTTGCCCATCCCGTCGCCGCCGCCGAAGCCGCCGATGCGCACCTCGCCTGCCGGCAGCAACGGATCGCTGGTCCGGCCGGCCAGCGACGTGGTCACCGCGTGGCCCATCTTGGTCAGTTGTGCGGCAAGCTGCCGAGCCTCTTCGGTCCCGCCGAGGATCAGGATCTTCATCTATTCGTTTTCCCCAAGTCCGGCGCCCAGCCAAGCCGACGCAGCGCCGCCAGTACCCCCCGGTCTGGTCGCGATAACCCTATCTTAACCGCTAGTCCCAAGATTTTGCAGCATAATCTTCGGGTGGCCGAATGAACGGCCTGGTCATCGCCGCCCCCCGCTCCGGCTCAGGCAAGACCACCCTTACGCTCGGCCTGCTGGCCGCCCTTGCCCGCCGCGGGTTGAGCATCGCGCCGGCCAAGACCGGCCCCGACTATATCGACACCACCATCCTCGCCCGCGCCGCCGGCCAGCCGGCCATCAATCTCGACCCCTGGGCGATGTCGCCGGCTCGCCTAGGTGCCCTTGCAGCGAGCCGTGCCGCTGCCGCCGACCTCTTGCTCGTCGAGGGCGTCATGGGCCTGTTCGACGGCGCTGCCGATGGCCGCGGCTCTACCGCGGACCTCGCCGCGACGCTCGGCCTGCCGGTGCTCCTCGTGCTCGATGCCGAACGCCAGTCGCAGTCGATTGCGGCGCTGGCGCATGGTTTCGCCACCTGGCGCCCGGAGGTGAAAGTCGCCGGCCTGATCGTCAACCGCGCCGCCTCCACCCGACACGAGCTGATGCTCCGCGCTGCACTGAGCGCCGTGGATATCCCGCTGCTCGGCGTCATCCCCAGACGTGAGGCCTTGGGCCTTCCCGACCGCCACCTCGGCCTGGTGCTTCCCGATGAGGTCGCCGGCTTCGACAAGGTCGTCACGGCCGCGGCGGAGGCCGTCGAGGACTATGTCGACCTCAATCGGCTGTTATCCCTGTCCTCTCCACTCCCGCCGGCGGACACCTCCCCCCTTGTGGGGGACTTCGAGCCGGGCCGCAGGCAAGATCGCTCCAGTGGAGCGATCTTAGGGGAGAAGGCCATGAGAGCTACGCTCGAGTGGCAAAGGAGGGGGGAGGCCCGGAACACCGGCGTTCACCCCCTCGGCCAGCACATCGCCATCGCCCGCGACGATGCCTTCGCGTTCCTCTATCCGCACTGGCTCACTGATTGGCGCGCCGCCGGCGCGACGCTCAGCTTCTTCTCGCCGCTCGCCGACGAAGCGCCCGACACCTCGGCGGACGCCGTCTTCCTTCCTGGCGGTTACCCCGAACTGCATGCCGCCCGCCTTGCCGGGGCGGAGACCTTCATGCGCGGCCTCAGGGCGAGCGCCGAGCGCTCGGCGCTGATCTATGGCGAGTGCGGAGGCTTCATGGTGCTGGGCGCTGCCCTGACCGACAAGACCGGAGCGACCTACCCAATGGCGGGCCTTCTGCCGCACGAAACCCGCATCGACCGGCCCAAGCGTGTGCTCGGCTAC
>JAEUMC010000600.1 GCA_016793415.1 Devosia sp.
GACTTTAGCCCACTTGCAATTCCCGTGCGGCTGTGGACTCCTTTAGCGATAGATAACCAGAATTATCTATAATTCTAAAGGAGCCCCCTCGTGTCCAATGCCGCATCCCTGACACCAGCCTTCAGTCCGCTCGACCTCCAAAGCCGTCCGCTCGCCTGGCGGGTCGGCGCGGTCCTGCTTGGCACCCTGTTCCTCGCGCTCTCGTCCTATGTCGAAGTGCCGATGGTGCCGGTGCCAGTGACCATGCAAACCTTCGCCGTAATGCTGGTCGGCGCGCTCTATGGCTGGCGGCTCGGTGCACTCACCATCATCGCCTGGCTGGCCGAGGCGGCGGTCGGGCTGCCGGTGCTGTCGGGCGGCGCGGCTGGCGCCCATCACTTTGTCGGCCCGACCGCCGGCTACCTGTTCGCCTTCCCGGTGGCTGGCGCCCTGGTCGGTTGGCTGGCCGAGCGCGGCTGGAACGGCCGGAAGCCTGTGCTGGCCTTCGTCGGCATGCTGCTCGGCAATGCTCTCTGCCTCGTCGTCGGCGGCGCCTGGCTTGCCGTGCTGTTCGGCGCCGAAGTGGCCTGGACCAGCGGCGTTGCGCCGTTCATCGTCGGCGGCGTGCTGAAATCGGCGCTCGGCGCGGCATTGCTGGCGCTGCTCGTCCGCGGCAAGCCCCGCACCGCCTGATGACCATAAGGCTGCGCCCGCACCACCTGCTCTGCCTGTTGACCTATGTGGGCAAGGGCTACAGCGCGGCCTTCACCGCCAACTACGACGCCATCGCCGCCCGTATCGGCGATGGCGAGGACCTGCTGATCGTCGCCGGGCCGGACGATATCTGTGCCCCACTGCTTGATGACGCCGAACCACACTGCCATCGCGACAGCGTCACCGAACGCGACCGCCTGGCGCTGCGCGATCTCGGAGAGTTGCTGACACCGCCGCCAGTGCTGGGTGGGTCGGTCGTGCTGGATCCGGCGCTGCTGCGCCAGATGCGCGAAGCGTTCACCACGGGCCGCACTCGCGCCGCCTGCGTAGGGTGCGAGTGGCACGGGCTGTGCACCGGCATTTCGGCGGGTGGGTATGCGGGAGTGGTGATTCCCACCGGCTGAGTGACCCAGCTGGCGCCGGTGCGGGCTGACCCCCGCCCTTGATCCCTCCCCCTAAACATGGGGAGGGAGACGACAACCTCGATGCCAGTGCTTTGGTCTCCCTCCCCCTGTTCAGGGGGAGGGGACGGGGGTGGGGGTCAGCCGCCCCGGGGCCATCGGTGCAAGCCTACCGCGCCGTCCACCCACCATCGACCGCAATCGTCGTGCCGGTGATCGAACGCGCCGCGTCGCTCGCCAGATACCCCGCGAGCCCGGCGATTTCGTCGGCCTCGACGAAGCGGCGGGTCGGTTGCGAGGCGAGCATGACGTCGCGGATCACCGCCTCGCGGCTGAGGCCGTGCACCTGCATCTGGTCTTCGATCTGCTTTTCCACCAGCGGGGTGCGCACATAGCCGGGGCAGATGGCATTGGCGGTGACACCGGCCTCGGCCACTTCCAGCGCCACGCTCTTGGTGAGCCCGACCAGCCCATGCTTGGCCGCGACATAGGCGGATTTGAACGGCGAGGCGACCAGCCCATGCGCCGAGGCGATATTGATGATGCGGCCCCAGCCGCGCTCCACCATGCCCGGCACGGCCGCCTTGATGCACTCGAACGACGCGTCGAGGCTGAGGCTGCGCACCAGGTCCCAGTCGGCACGGGCGAACTCGGCCACCGGCGAGACCTTCTGCGCACCGGCATTGTTGACCAGCACGTCGAGCCGGCCATAGCGGGCGATAACCTCGGCAACCAGCGTTTCGCCGGCGCCCGCCTGCGTCAGGTCGGCGCGGAAATAGTCGTCGGCCTGCCGTTCGACGATGTCGTGCCAGGCAACGCGAAAACCATCGGCACTGAGTCGCGCCGCGATGGCCGAGCCGATGCCTCCCAGCGCCCCGGTGACCAGCGCCGTCTTCTGTTCCGCCATCAGCCTTCCCTTTCGTTGAACCACGCCATCAGTTCGGCGCCGTTGCGCACCCCGATGGTCTTCATCAGCCGGGCGCGATGCGCCTCCACCGTGCGTCGCGACAGCGTCAGCTCGGCGGCGATCTCGCCGCTGGTAAGGCCCTGCGCCACCAGCATCAGGATCTGCCGCTGCCGGCCGGTCAGCACATGTTCGCTCGGCAGGATGCCACGCTGCATCGGCTCGAAGCAGTAGATGGCTTCGGCGAACGGATCGTCCGGCGTGTTGGACCGGCCATGCACCCGGCACCACAGCGTGCTGCCGTCCTTTCGCCGCATCACCCGCTCGTCGAAATAGATCGCACCGGCAGCGAGCGGGGTGCGCCACAGCGCGCCCACTCGCACGAAATCGCCGACATCCTGGTAGAGCTGCCGGAAGCTCATGCCGAGCATCTCGGCGCGGCCATAGCCGAACAGCGCCGCGAACGGCGCGTTGCAATCCCTGATGATGCGATGGGCGGCATACACGATGGGCACCGGGATCTCGGCGAGCGAATAGCCGAAGCCTGCCGCACCGGGGTCGGGCTTGCCAAGACTGGGAGGGATCAGGTGCATAGCGTAGAAATACGACTCCTTGTCGAGGCGGCACAAGCTTTAGCGTCGCCGCAAACGGGAGGGGAAGATGCTCTGGCAGATGGATGCGGCGCGCCGGCGCGCCACTTTGCTTTGGCAGTTTGCCGAAGCGACCCGGGCCAGCCACGGCTGTACCCCTGACGATTACCAGGGGCTCCATCGCTGGTCGGTCAGCGAGCGCGGTGCGTTCTGGAGCGCCGTATGGGACTTCTGTGGCGTCATTGGCGACAAGGGCGAGCGGCTGGTCGTCGACGCCGACCTGATGCCCGGGGCGCGCTTCCTGCCCGACGCCACGCTGAACTTCGCCGAGAACCTGCTGCGACGCGACGGGACCACCGACGCCATCGTCTTCCGCGACGAAGCGGGGACGCGACGGCGCTGGAGCTGGGATGAGTTACGACAAATGGTGTCGCGGCTGCAGCAGGCGCTGCTCGGGCTCGGCATCGGCGCCGGCGACCGGGTCGCCGGCATGCTGCCCAATATGCCCGAGACCGTGGCGATGATGCTGGCGACCGCCTCGATCGGCGCGGTGTGGTCGTCGTGTTCGCCCGATTTCGGGCCGCGCGGCGTGCTCGACCGCTTCAGCCAGATCGGCCCGAAACTGTTCGTCACGGTCGACGGCTACCACTACAACGGCAAGGTGATCGATATCGGCGCGACCATCGCCGAAGTGTCCGCCACGCTGGCGCCGGCCCGGACCGTGGTGATAGACCTGCTGGGCCGCGCCGCCGACAGCGTCGCGCGCATCGACGGCGCGGTGACGCTGGAGGCGCTCCTTGCCCCCTACCCGCCCCGGCCGGTGCACTTTACGCGGCTGCCGTTCAGCCACCCGCTGTTCATCCTGTTTTCGTCCGGCACCACCGGCAAACCCAAATGCATCGTCCACTCGGCAGGCGGCACGCTGCTGCAGCACCTCAAGGAGCATCGGCTGCATTGCGACGTGCATGATAGCGACCGGGTGTTCTACTTCACCACCTGCGGCTGGATGATGTGGAACTGGCTGGCCTCGGCACTGGGCTGCGGCGCCACGCTCTGCCTCTACGATGGCTCGCCCTTCCATCCCGAGCCGACGGCGCTGTTCGACTATGCCGAGGCGGAACGCTTCACCCTGTTCGGCACCTCGGCACGCTATCTCGACTCGGTGCGCAAGCTCGAGCTGAAGCCCCGGGACACCCACGATCTCGCCTCGGTGCGCGCCATCCTCTCCACCGGCTCACCTTTGGCCGCCGATTGCTTCGACTATGTCTACAGCAACGTCAAAGCCGACGTGCACCTCGCCTCGATCTCGGGCGGCACCGACATCGTCTCGAGCTTCGTGCTCGGAGTGCCGACGCTGCCGGTGTGGCGCGGCGAGATCCAGGCGCCGGGCCTGGGGCTGGCAGTCGACGTCTTCGATGAAGCTGGCCAGCCGATGTCCGAGGGCAAGGGCGAGCTGGTATGCCGGGCGCCATTTCCCTCGATGCCGCTCGGCTTCTGGAACGATCCGGACGGCGCCCGCTATCGCGCGGCCTATTTCTCCCGCTTCGATGGCGTCTGGGCCCATGGCGACTATGCCGAGCGCACGGTGCATCGCGGCATCATGATCCATGGCCGCTCCGACGCGACACTGAACCCGGGCGGGGTACGCATCGGCACTGCCGAAATCTACGCCGTGGTCGAAGAACTGCCCGAGATCGACAGTTCGCTTTGCATCGGCCAGGAGTGGGACAACGACACCCGCGTCGTATTGTTCGTCAGGCTGGTGCCGGGCGCGGTGCTCGACGACGCCCTGAAACTGCGCATCCGCAACGCCATCCGCAGCGGCGCCAGCCCGCGCCATGTGCCGGCCAAGCTGATCGCCGTGGCCGACCTGCCGCGCACCCGCTCCGGCAAGCTGACCGAGCTGGCGGTGCGCGACGTGGTGCACGGTCGACCGGTGCGCAATGTCGAGGGGCTGGCCAACCCCGAAGCGCTGAAACTGTTCGAAAATCTTTCGGAGCTCACCACATGACCAGCCCCGTTCACAT
>JAEUMC010000625.1 GCA_016793415.1 Devosia sp.
TGGTTGTCGTTGTCGGGGGTAATGTCGAGCCTGGTGGTCATTTGGTTCTTCCTCGGTTTGAACTCAGTGTTCGACTTCACGACGAAGCACGCCGACCGGAATCGACAGACCCGCCGAAAAAACTTCGGAAAAATGCAAAAAGGCCCGGAGTCGCCTCCGGGCCCAGCTCGTTCCCTGCCGGTCGTTCAGTTCGACCAGGTCGTGTAGCCGAGCTTCATCGTGGTGCCGACGAAACCGTTGACGCGGAACTGCGAGATCCGGCCCTGGTTGGTCTTCACGCACACATAGGTGCCGGGCGGAATATCCTCGAGCGGCACCCGGGCGGTCGAGAAGCCCTCCTCCGAGCACCCTTCATAGCCGCGGTTCGAGCCATCGCCGACGGCGATCGAAGCGCCGTTCTGCGGGGTGATGTACTTCTCCACCGCCGTCTCGGCTTCGTACCAGATATCGGTGCCCGCCCCGCCGACATTGCCGTTGTCGAGGTTGGCCGTATAGGTCTGCATCAGCTCGATCGGACCGGTCGAGAAGGTATCCGGCACTTCCGGCGGCTCGGGCGGCTCCGGCATCGGCGGGGCGCCGACATAGACGGCGAGCGAGGAGGCCTTGTTGTTTATCGAGGTGTGCAGCACGTCGGTATCGCCGCTGATGGTGCGGCAGTAGCCGCCGAGGCCGGGATCCTCGCACAGCTTCGCCTTGGCGCCGCCGAACAGCTGCACCGACGAGATCTTGTTGTTGAACGTGGCGGTGAGCGTATTGCGCGTCCCCAGCGGGATGCAGAGGTCATCGCCGGCGAAATTGTTGCCGACATAGAAGCAGGCGCTCGGTTCTTCCTCGGGCTCGGGCTCCGGTTCCGGCGCGGGGCCCGGCCCCGCATCGTCACCGCAATTGATCGACATGGTCGGGCCGCTCGGCGTCATGGTGAAGCCGAAGCTGCAATCCGGGTTCGAGCCTGTTCCCTCCTCGGGCGCCTCATCCTCGTCGTCCTCGACGCTGGTGAGGAAGGTGGCGCTTACCCAGCCGTCGGGGCCGTCATGCTCGACAAAGCAGAAATTCGATGGCGCACACTCGGTGACCTCAACCACCTCGCCGGCGGTCAATTGATCGACTATGCCGAACGTCTTGCCCGGTCCGGTCCGCACATTGACCGGCGACTTGGCCGCTGCCTCGACGGCAAGCGCGGCGCTGCTGCATGCCAACAGGCTCGCCGCAATCAACGCGGCAGTTGCCATGCTCCGTTTGATGGTCATTTCCCTCATCCCTCTCCTCTGCGAGGAATGCATCCCCCCGCATACCGGATCGAGACAAGCAGCCGCCCCCTGAACCCGCCGTGAATACTGGCGTTTCGGGCCGTTCATCTCCGCTTCATCGCTTGGACCGCAAAACTGCGCGAGCCCCTCCCGCAACCTTAGCCCGCGCGCTACCGTTGCTCCCACCGAAACGCCCGATTCCGGAGATGCCTATGTTGCGCCTGCCGACGAGCCTCAAGGTCCTCGCCCTCGCATCCGCCCTCGTCCTGCCCGTCAGCCTGCCGGCCGTCGCCGGTCAGGCTGAAAACGCGCTGCTTGCCAAATACGAAGGAAACTGGCGCGGCAGCGGCAAGGTCACCGGTCCCGATCCCGGCACGGTCGTGTGCCGTCTCACCTTCAAAGCCGCCAGCGCCGGCAAGCTCACCTATTCCGGCCGCTGCTCGTTCGGCGGCTCCGGCGCCGCCAGTTTCCGCGGCAGCATGGTCTACAACGACGCCACCAAGCGCTTCGAAGCCTCGTCTTCGGCGCAGGGCGCCTCTACCACCACCGTCGGCAAGCGGGCGGGCAACTCCATCGTCTTCGCCTCCGCCGGCGTCAAAACCAGCTACGGGCTTGCCTCCTCGATCATGACGCTCAGCGGCAGCAGCATCAAACTGGGCTTCACGCTCGTCGACAAGAAGGGCCAGACCACCGCCTCGGCCATCACCTTCAAGAAGAGCTGAGCCGCTTTGCCCGGCTGAAACCGCCGCTCGCCCCGCTGCGTTGTTCCTCGTTCCATCGAGGAGCAACCAAGGGAGGTGTATATGAGTGGCGTAAGGGTCGGGTACCTGATCGGGAGCCTCGCCAAGGCGTCGATCAACCGCAAACTGGCCAAGGCGCTGGTGCGCCTTGCACCCAGGGAGATGCAGCTCAGCGAGATCAGCTTCGCCGAACTGCCACTCTACAGCTACGATTATGACGCCGATTTTCCGCCTGCCGCCCGCGCCTTCAAGGCGGCGCTGGCCGATGCGGAAGCGGTGCTGTTCGTGACCCCCGAATACAACCGTTCGATCCCCGGCGGGCTGAAGAACGCTATCGACTGGGCCAGCCGCCCCTGGGGCCAGAACTCCTTCGCGCGCAAGCCCACGGCGATCATCGGCGCCTCGACCGGCGCCATCGGCACCGCCGTCGCGCAGCAGAGTCTGAGGAGCGTCATGGCCTTCTGCAATTCACCGCTGATGAACTCGATCGAGGCCTATATCCAGTTCAAGCCCGGGCTGATCACCGACGATGGCGACGTCACCAACGAATCCACCGCCGAATTCCTGCGCAACTACATGGCCGAGTTCTATGGCTTCATCGAGCGCGTCTACACGGCGATCCCGAGGCCACACAGCCCTGCGGTCGGGTAGCGGTCACGCCTCGACGGCGCGTGGAGCATACCTCAGCTTCGCTTTCTCCCGCGCCCGCGCGATCAGCACCTCGCGGTCGCGCTTGGGCGCGTCGGTCTCGAGTTCCTTGAGCAACCGCTTCACCACCCGCTCGATATCGGCGACGGCGTCGTTGAAGGCGGCTTCGTTGGTTTTCGACGGGTGGGTGTAGCCGGAGATCTTGCGCACGAACTGCAGCGCCGCATCGTGCATCTCGTTCTTGCTGGCCGGCGGCTCGAAGTTGAACAGCGGCTTGATGTTGCGGCACATGGCACATGTCTCCCGGACTCTCTGGCGGGCCGAACGCTCGCACCTCGGGCGAGCCCCGGCAAGGCTTTGCCCTCCCAGATCACTTAAGTAATCGCTTCAGCACCGGCAAGTTCGACGCCCAAGGCAGTTTTTTTGCCGCCGATGTCGATCTGCTCCGGTCTCGCTCGTCAAGAAGTCGAACGGCCACTGCGCCGGTGAACCGAGGAGAGATCGAAATGAGCCTGCTGTCCGTTGCCCGCGAAGACACCCCCCGTTCCAGCCTTGCCGCCGACGCGCTCAGCGCCCTGGCCCGGAGCTTCATCGCCTGGCGCGCCCAACGCGCCCGCCGGCTGGCCATGCTGAGCCTGATCGAGATGGAGACCTGGCGCCTCGACGATCTCGGCATCAGCATCGATGCGGTCAGGGAGGCGCTCGAGGCTCGCCATTGAGCTATCATCGCCGGCGAAGAATCACGCCGGACCCCTGCCCTGGAAACCACCCTCTACCCGCCCGTGAAGCGCTACCTCGAGGCCGCCGGTTACGCCGTCAAGGGCGAGGTCGGCGGCTGCGACCTGGTCGGCCTGCTCGAAGGGGAACCACCGCTGGTGGTAATCTGCGAGCTGAAGCAGGCCTTCAACCTCGAACTGGTATTGCAGGCTGTCGACCGGCAGGCCCAAAGCGACGAGGTGTGGATCGCCGCGCGCCTGTCACCGACCGGCAAGGGCCGCGAACGTGACCGTCGCTTCCGCGATCTCTGCCGCCGGCTCGGCCTCGGCATGCTCGGCGTCAGCGCCGGCGACCATGTCGAGATCATCGTCAGCCCGCTCGCGCCGATGCCGAAAAGGAACACCCGCAAGCGCAACCGGCTGGTCGAGGAACATCGCCGCCGCAAGGGCGACCCCACTTCGGGCGGCAGCACCCGCCAGCCGATCATGACCGCCTATCGACAGCAGGCTCTGGCCTGCGCCGCCGCGCTGCAGGCCGGCCCGCTGCGCCCGCGCGACCTCAAGGCCAGCACCCCGATTGCGGCGCGAATCCTGCGGGACAATGTCTATGGCTGGTTCGACCGCATCGACCGCGGCATCTATGGCCTCACCGATGCCGGCGCCGAAGCGCTGAAGCGCTGGCCGGCCGAAGCCTGATCGCGAGGGGCGGGCCGCCCCCCCCCCCCGCGACAACTTGCACCCACATCCTGCGCGCTGGGGGTTCCCTTCCCCCACCGCTTCGGTTACAGGACGCGCCTAGCCCACAGAGTCTGCCGCCCAAGTCCGCGCCAACGCGCGTCTTTCTGCGCGCGCCAAACGCTGAGGCCCGGAAGGTCGAAAACTTTCCGGACAAGCCAAAGCGCAACCGAGAGCCACAGATGCCAAAACGCACCGACATCAAATCGATCCTCATCATCGGTGCGGGTCCGATCATCATCGGACAGGCCTGCGAGTTCGACTATTCCGGCACCCAGGCCGTGAAGGCGCTGAAGGAGGAGGGCTAC
>JAEUMC010000638.1 GCA_016793415.1 Devosia sp.
TGTGGAAGCGGAACTGCTCGAACACATAAGGGTAGCCGAAGCGGTCCATCAGTTCGATCTGACGCTCGCTCAGGTGTCCGCCCTTCAGCCGCCGCTCGCGCTCGGCCGCCGAGGGCAGTGCCCGGAACGGCTCGAACGCCTCGACCACCTCGCCGGCGAAGTCGGTGAGGTCCTGCGGCTGGTCGGCCGGGATCAGCGCCAGGAAGCCATCGATGAGGCTGAGCTTCAGCCGCCCGATCGCCACCGGTTCCACCTCGGCCGCGAAATCGGCCAGCGCCGCTTCGAGTTCGGCCCGCGATTTGCCGGCGGCCAGCGTCATCGGCGCCTTGATCGTGGCGTGAAAGCCGTAGCGCCGGGCCGAAACGCTGCGGTCGAACAGCGCATCGCGCGCCGTGCCGGTGAGCGGACCGTCGATGGTCGCCCCGGTCAATGGGTCGCGCCCCAGCCACTCGGCGGCTTTTGCCCAGAGCGGGGTGGCCGCACCGGGGGCGTAGTAGATGGCAAAACGTTCTGGCATCGGGGGAACTGCGGCTTGGCAAGGGTCGGGGCTGACTAGCCCCGTTCGATGTCAGTTTTTTGTCAGTCCGACAAGCTGTCCCCCGCTGGCCCGGGCGACGATCAGATGACCCGCGCCACGCAGTCGGTAGTCTGGTTGGTTGCCCCGTCCAGTACGTTGTCGGCCACCAGTGTGTCGCCGCCGGCCAGCGGGCGCAGCAGGGCAAAAAAGCCGCGCTTGCCCTCGCTCTTCAGCTGCCACTTGATGCGGGTGCCGGGCGGCAGGTCCTCGGCGCTGTGATTGACCACGACGATGGCGTTGGGTGTGCCCGACACGGCGCAGCTCAGCTGCACGTTGAGGCCGA
The DNA here is from genome assembly GCA_016793415.1 of Devosia sp. Lineage (GTDB taxonomy): Bacteria > Pseudomonadota > Alphaproteobacteria > Rhizobiales > Devosiaceae > Devosia_A. Next base: position 861 of record JAEUMC010000638.1, read on the forward strand.
AATGCCGGGTCTGCAGCGTCGGTTCGGGAACGTAGTCGGAGTCGCCGCCGCCATCGCTCGAGCCCGAGTCGATCGGGCCGGGAGGGGTGAGTTCGTCGACCGGGCCAGTTCCCGCAGGGCCGGTGCCATCGATCGGCGGCAGCCCGCCGCCTGGATCGAGCGGCAATACGTCGCCGGCAAGGGCCGCTCCGGCAAGGGGCGACAGCATCAGTGTCGCGAGCAACGCGCCCGCGAGAGGACGGATTTTGTTCATTGTTGTTTCCTGCGCAGGCCCTTCGATCGCGTCCACGATCGATGCCCTGACTATGTCGTTGGTTTCTTGCGGCGGCAACTAGGTCCTGACGCTTGAACTCAGCGTGAGGCGGCCATTTAGCCCTGGTTCAGCAAGAGCAACTGTTAACGTTGCGCATCGGACACAGCGGCGGCCGATGCATTTTCTCGCTGCCTCATAGCAGAACTGAGCTGTACCGGGCATGAACGCGTTGCCGCACGGTCCAGGGATGCTTGCCTCGATCCGGCGCCGCCGCCAATATCACCGCAAACGAGGACCCGGGACTTCATGGATCGCGACCTTCTCGAACGGCTCTATCACCGCGCCGTCGATGCCGCCCAGCCGCAGCACGCCATTGCCGCCAACCTGCCGGAGCCGCTCCGGGGGCGCACCATCGTCATCGGCGCCGGCAAGGCATCGGCCCAGATGGCGCGGGCTTTCGAGGCAGCCTGGCCGGGGCCGATCCACAGCGGCCTGGTGGTCACGCGCTACGGCTACGGTGCACCTTGCGAGCATATCGAGATCGTCGAGGCGGCCCATCCGGTGCCCGATATGGCGGGCTACCTTGCCGCGCGACGGCTGATGGAGACGGTGTCCGGCCTCAGCCATGACGACCTCGTGGTGGCGCTGATCTCGGGTGGTGGCTCCGCCCTTCTGCCGCAGCCGGCTGCCGGGCTGAGCTTCGAGGATGAGCAGGTGGTCAACCAGACCCTCCTCGCCTCCGGTGCGCCGATCTCGGTGATGAACGTCATCCGCAACGAACTCAGCGCCATCAAGGGCGGCCGCCTCGCTGCGCTCGCATCCCCGGCCCGTGTCGCGACGCTGATCGTCTCCGATATCCCCGGCGATGACCCCTCGCTGGTCGCTTCGGGGCCGACCGTGCCGCTCAGCTCCGGCCGCGCCGAGGCCCGCCATCTTGCCGCGCTTTATCGGCTGAAGCTGCCTGCGGCAGCGGAGGAACTGCTGGCCTCCGACCGCAACCCGGCGCCGCGCGCCGACGATCCGCGCTTCCAGCACAACAGTGTCCGCATCATCGCCTCGGCTGCCCTGTCGCTCGAGGCGGCGGCGGCCGAGGCGCGGTCAGCCGGAATCGAGGCGCACATCCTCTCCGATGCGGTGGAGGGCGAGGCGCGCGACGTCGCCTCGGTCCACGCTGCACTGGCCCGTGAGATGAGGACCCGCAACCGCCCGTTCACCAGGCCGGCGCTGCTGTTGTCGGGTGGCGAGACCACCGTCACCATTCGCGGTGACGGCCGCGGCGGCCGCAACGCCGAGTTCCTGCTGGCCTTTGCCCTCGCCATCGACGGCGTCGATGGCATCACCGCGCTCGCCGCCGATACCGACGGCATCGACGGGGCAGGGGACAATGCCGGCGCCGTCTGCGATGGCCACACCGCAGCCAGGATGCGCGCCGCCGGCATCGACCCGCGACAGGCGCTGGCCAACAACGATGCCTACAACGCCTTCCGCGCCGTCGGCGGACTGCTGCTCACCGGCCCAACCGGTACCAACGTCAACGACTTCCGCGCCATCATCGTGCGGTGAGGGGCTGCCGCGTTACTCCTCGACCTCGGGCGAAGTCATTCTTCGACCTCGGGCGAAGTCATTCTTCGACCCAGGAGTCGAATTCGCCGTCCTTGCTGAGCCGCGCCACCATGTAGCCGCCACGCTCACGTGGCCGCACCTCGTAGTCGTAATCCTTGCCGTCCATGGCCCGTTGCAGGTTGGCGGCGCTCTCGGCGCTTTCCGCCGAGGCGAACACCTGCGGCACGCTGTTGCCTTCACTGACGAACGCTCGTGACATCGCAACTCTCCGTGTGAGGGCTCCAGTATAGCCGACCTTAGGCAGCCGGACGATTTTCCTTGTCGGGGAACTTCCTTTTCCCGCCCTCATGCCTTTAAGTGCCGCCCGCTTTCAGGGAGTGTTTCGGCAATGGCCAAAAAGAAGATCGCCGTCATCGGGATCGGCAAGATCGCGCAGGATCAGCACCTGCCGGTGATCGACAAGAGCCCGGATTTCGAGCTCGCGGCCTGCGTCTCGACCCGCGGTCTCGGCCACGGCGACGTGCCGGTCTTCAAGACTCCGGCCGAGCTCTACAAGGCCATGCCGGAGATCAAGCTCGTTGCCATCTGCACCCCGCCGGGCGTGCGCCACGCCTATGTGCGGCAGGCCATCGACGCGGGCAAGGATGTGCTGCTGGAAAAGCCGCCCACCCCCACCATCACCGAGTTCGAAGATCTGGTCGCCTATGGTGAAAAGAAGGGCAAGGTGCTCTTCCAGACCTGGCATTCGCGCTACAACGCCGCCGTCGATACCGCGAGACTCATCCTCAAGGATGAAGGCGTCGCCTCGGTTCGCATCGACTGGCGCGAGAGTGTGCGCAAGTGGCACCCGGGCCAGGAGTGGGTGTGGGAGCCCGGCGGCTTTGGCGTGTGCGATCCCGGCATCAACGCCATGTCGATCTTCACCAAGATCATGCCGTTCCCGGTATTCGTCGACAGCGCCAGGCTGAAGTTCCCGGCCAACCGCCAGACCCCGGTCGATGTCGAGATCGTCTTCAAGTCGGGCGAGAAACACCAGCCAAAACTCAGCGCCGGCTTCAACTGGCTCGAAGAGTCCGGCGAGATCTGGACCATCGCGATCGAGACCCGGAAGGGCACCCAGCTGAAGCTCGAACGCGGCGGCACCGTGCTCACGGTCAACGGCAAACAAACCGTCGCCAACCCCTCCGAGGAGTATGAGGCGATCTACGAGCGTTTCGCCAAGCTCTTGAAGAAGGGCAAATCCGAAATGGATGGTTCACCGCTGCGGCTGATCGGCGATGCGTTCCTGCTCGGCGCCCGCGAGAACGTCGACGAATTCCACTGGTAGGGCTTTTCGGGACTGCAGCCGACAGGCCGGTGGCTGTGGACCCCCACCCCTGTCCCCTCCCCGCAAGGGGGAGGGTGACCCTCACACTGGCATCGCAGTAAGCGTCTCCCTCCCCCTTGCGGGGAGGGATCAAGGGTGGGGGGCAGCCCGCG
>JAEUMC010000929.1 GCA_016793415.1 Devosia sp.
CGCGCTCGCCGCGACCGGCAACAAGCGCTGAGTTCGCGCCACCCCCAGCATATGGCGCCATCGGCTCGCGGCCGCGGCGCGCAAACGAGAGACTGAGATGTCCGACAAGATTACCCGTGTGGCCACCGATGTCGGCGGCACGTTCACCGACCTGGTGTATTTCGAAACCGATATCCGCACCGGCGCGCAGAGCGTCCGGACCGACAAGTCCGACACCACGCCGCCCGACTTCGAGAAGGGCGTGCTCGACGTGCTGCAGAAGGGGGGCGTCGAACTCGACAGCCTCGATTTCCTCGCCCATGGCACCACCGTGGTGATCAACTCGCTGACCGAGCGCAAGGGCGCCAAGGTCGGCCTGATCACCACCAGGGGGTTCCGCGACGTGCTGGAGATCGGCCGCGGCAACCGTCCGGACTTCTTCAACCTCAAGTACAAGAAGCCCGAGCCGTTCGTGGCGCGGTACCTGCGCCGCGAGCTCGCCGGCCGCATCGATTTCCACGGCAAGGAGCAGGTGCCGCTCGAGCTGGGCGACCTCGCCGGCATTGTCGCGGACTTCAAGGCCGATGGCGTCAGCGCTGTCGCCATCTGCTTCATCCACGCCTATGCCAATCCGGCGCATGAAGAGGCGGCGCTGGCCGAGCTGCGCCGGCTGTGGCCGGACGTGGTCGCCGTCGCCTCGCACCAGATCACCCGCGAGTGGCGCGAGTATGAGCGCACCTCGACCACCATCCTCTCGGCCTATGTGCAGCCGGCGGCGCAGCGCTATCTCGAACGGCTGGAAACCGGCCTCCGCGACCAGGGCTATGCCGGCGGGCTCTACGTCATGCAGTCCAACTGCGGCGTCGACGCGGTAGAGTCGATCAAGCAGACGCCGATCACCATGGTCGAGTCCGGCCCGGCCTCGGGCTTCTGGGGCGCGGCCGAGCTCGGCCGGATCATCGGCGAGCCGGACGTGCTGGCGCTCGATATCGGCGGCACCACTGCCAAGTGTTCGCTGATCAAGGGCGGCCACGTCACCATCAAGACCGATTACTGGATCGAACGCGACCGCAAGTCCGCCGGCTATCCGATCATGGTGCCGGTGGTCGACCTGGTCGAGATCGGCAATGGCGGCGGCTCGATCGCCTGGGTCGACGAGTTCGACAAGCTCCATGTCGGGCCGCGTTCGGCCGGCGCGGTGCCCGGGCCGGCCGCCTATGGCCGTGGCGGCACGAATGCCACCACCACCGACGCCAACCTGGCGCTAGGCCGCATCAACAAGGATTATTTCGTCGGTGGCCATGTCACGGCCGACATGGAGGCGCTGAACGGCGCGCTGGCCGAACTCGGCGGCAAGCTGAAGATGAGCAATATCGAGGTGGCGCGCGGCATCGTCCGCATCGCCAACTCCAACATGGTCAATGCGCTCAAGCTGGTCTCAGTGAATCGAGGCTACGACCCGCGGGATTTCACCATGGTGGTGTTCGGCGGCGGCGGCCCGATGCATGGCGCCGAGCTCGGGAAGGAGTTGGGCGTCAAGAAGGTCGTGGTGCCGCGCGGCGCCTCGGTATTCTCCGCCTGGGGCATGCTGATGAGCGACCTGAGGCGGGATTACTTCGTCACCCAGCTGATGGATGCCGACGATCACCAGACCCTGTCGCGGCTGCTCGGCACGACACGCGAGCGCGCCATCGCCGATTTCGTGCGTGGCAACGTGCCGGCCGACAAGGTCAGCATTACCGGCTTTGTCCGCGTGCGCTACCAGAACCAGGAGTTCGCCGTCGAAGTGCCGCTGCCGGCGGGCGAGCCGAGCCCGGCCTCGATGGCCGAGCTGATCGCCAATTTCCACGATGCCTATGAGCGCGAGTACACCTATCGGCTCGATGCCGGCGTCGAGATCATCGGGCTGCATCTGGTTGCGGCTTCTGAGGTCGGCAAGCTCGAAATCACCAAACTCCAGCGCACCGGCGCCAGCCTGGAGCAGGCGATCAAGGGCCGGCGCGAGGTCGACTATGCGACCGACGGCATCCACGAGGCCACCATCTATGACGGCACCAGGCTCGAGCCCGGCATGAGCTTTGCCGGTCCGGCGGTGATCGAGGACCCGGGCACCACCGTGGTGATCCAGCCGGGCAACCGCGTCAGCGTCGACGACTACGGCAACATCCACATCGCGATCCAGGGCTGAGCGACATGAGCAAGCACGACCCCGTCACCTTCGACATCATTCAGAACGCCCTCGAAGCGATCGCCGACGAAATGTTCGTGGCGCAGCGCAAGGCCTCGATGTCGGCCATCATCTACGAAGTGCTCGACCTGTCGTCGTCGATCCTCGACCCGGTCGGCGATATCGCCGCGGCCGGCGCCGGCATTCCGGCCTTCATCGGGGTGCTCGACAAGGCGGTCAAGGGCATCCTGAAGAAGTTCCCGCTCGAGAGCGTCCGGCCGGGCGATCTTTATGCCTCCAACGACCCGTATTATGGCGGCGTGACCCACCTCAACGACATGGTGCTGGCGTCTCCGGTGTTTTCAGGCGACCGCATCGTCGCCTGGGTCGCCAACATCGCGCACTGGAACGACGTGGGCGGCAACGTCCCCGGCTCGATGTCGGCCGATGCCACCGAGATCTTCCAGGAAGGGGTGCGTATCCCGGCGGTCAAGCTGTTCGACCAGGGCGTCGCCAATCAGGCGGTGTTCGACATCCTTTACGTCAACACCCGGCTGCCGGATTTCCTCAAGGGCGACCTGTGGGCCGGCATTGCGGGGCTCCGCATCGGTGAGCGCCGCGTCCAGGAGCTGCTCGCCAAATACGGCGCCGACACCTATCTCGCCGCCGTCGCCGACTATATGGACCTGGGCGAGCGTCGGGCGCTGGCGGCGCTCAAGCAGATGCCCGCCGGCACCTACGACTATTCCGAAACCCAGGACGACGGCGCGGTGCACAATATCCGCCTCGTCATCACGCCGGAAAAGTTCACCGTCGACCTGCGGGGTAATCCCAGGCAGTCGGGCTCAAAGAACTCGTCGCGCGAGGGCTCCGAGATCGCCCTGCAACTGGCCTTCAAGGATTTCACCGATCCGGACGGGCCCGGCAATGGCGGGTGCTTCCGCCCGCTCGAGGTGATCACCGAGCCGGGCACCATCTTCCACGTCGTCGAGCCGGGGGCGCTGGGCTACTACTCGGAGGTCGAGATCCGGCTGTTCGACATGACGCTGCGGGCGCTGGCCCACCATTTCGGCGGCATCGTGCCGGCCGGCAATTTCGCCTCGATCTGCGGCACGGTGATGGGTGGCAAGCACCCTGATACCGGCCGCCACTACACCATCGTCGAGCCGCAGGTCGGCGGCTGGGGAGGCTGGGAGGGCAGCGACGGCAACTCGGGCCAGTTCTCGGGCTTTCACGGCGAGACCTTCAACTGCCCGGCCGAGATCGCCGAGGCCCGCTACGGCATGTTCGTCGATCAGGTGGCGCTCAATGCCGAGCCGGGTGGCGAAGGCCAGTGGCGCGGCGGCAAGGGTATCGAGGTGCACTATCGGGTACGCGGCGACAACAACTTCCTGTCGCTTGGCTACACCCGCTCGACCATGCCGCCCTGGGGCGTCGGCGGCGGCCTCGATGGTTCGCTCAACTATGTCGAACTGCGCCGCACCGACGGACGCAACGAGCGCTACTCGTTCGCCACCAATGTGGTGGTCAATACCAATGACGTGATCCGCATCGTCACGGCCAATGGCGGCGGTTATGGCCACCCCAGGGATCGCAGCAGCGACGCCATCGCCCGCGACATCCGCGACGGTTACCTGACCCGCGAACGGGCGCTTGAGATCTATGGCACGGAGGGCAAGCTCGGGGGCTGAGCAAGCGTAGCGTTGGGGCCGCGGCCGGTTATTTCGGCGGCATCGCGGCCACCCAGCGCTCAGCGGTTTCTACCCAGTCGCGCAGGTCGTCGTCTTCCTCGATGGCTTCAGCTTCCACCCAGATGAAGCCGCGCATGGCCTTGTCGCCATGGATCATCTGGGTGGCGCCCGGGCGGGCGAGGGCAGCCTCGTTGTTGTCCTTGCCGACGCTCAGCAGGATGCGACCATCCTTCTTGCAGCCGACCAGGATGTGGCCGTTGAGGAGGAACGTGAGCCCGCCGAACATGGTCTTCTCGGTGATGCGCGGGTCGCCGTCGAGAATGTCGCGGATGCGCTCGGCGAGGTGCGTCATGGTGCTGGAGGCGGCTTTCATTTCGGGGGCAGGGTCTCCGCGTAGGTGAGCGCGTAGGCGATCCAGCTGTGGAGCGCCGCCTCATCGGCGGTGCCGCTGGCGTCCACGGCGATGAAGCCGGTCATCGGGCGTGGGCCCATATGCATCTGATAGGCGCCGGGCCTCGCGAGCGCCGCCGCCTGCCGTTCGGGGTCGATGCGGACCAGCAACTCGCCCTTGGCGGTGGTGCCGATCGCCATGTTGCCGTTGAGCATGAAGCCGATGCCGCCGAACATCTTCTTTTCCACGAGGCCGGTCGGCAGCAATGGGCGAAGGCGAGCGCCCATGGCGTCGGATGCACTACTCATCAGATGGACTCCGGATTGCGATAGGTGTCGTGCTGCGGGATGGCCTCGGGCAGGGCGTCCCAAGCGTGATGGCTGCGGGCGAAAATCAGTTGGTTGGGTGCGAACCAGTCGGCGTCGGGGCCGAACAGGCCGACCGGCAGCATCAGCAGTTCTGGCGCACGGCTCGACTGGGCGTAGAGCGGCGTGCCGCAGGTCGGGCAGAACCAGCGCGTGAGCGTGGCCCCGGAATGGGCGGGTCGAGCGAAGCTGGCCGTGGGGCCGGTAACGAGGACGTCGGCCGGTCGCGCCAGCGCGACCGTCGAGTGGCCGGTGCCGGTGGCGCGCTGGCAATCCTCGCACGAGCACATGAACATTGAGCGGATCCGGCCTTTCACCGACAGCGCCACGGCGCCGCAGGCGCATCGGGTGCTGAGTTCGATTTCGGGTTTTCCATTGGCGGTCATACGCCATGCTGACACCGAGGGTTTGCCATCCGCAAGTCGCCTGCTTGATCGCCGACCAAGCTGGCTTTAGACGAACGCCATGGTTTACGCGCCCCACTATCCAATCGAAACCGAGCGATTGCGGCTGCGCCCGTTCACCCGTGGCGACGTCGACGCGGTGTTTGCCTACCGCCAGCGCGAGGATGTGGCGCAGTACCTGTTCGATGGGCCGATGAGCCACGAGAGCGTCACCGAAGTGGTGCAGATGCGTGTCGGGCAGTACGAGCTGGGGGTGGAAGGCGACAAGGTGTTCCTCGCTGCCGAACTGAAGGAGCCGCAGCGCGTCATCGGCGAAGTGTCGCTGATTCTCAGGGACGGGCCGGCTCGCCAAGCCGAGATCGGCTACATCTTCCATCCCGAGTTCCACGGGCGGGGCTATGCCACCGAGGCGGCTCGCATGCTGCTCGAGATGGGTTTCGAGGGCGCCGGCATGCATCGGATCTACGCGCGCTGCGACGCGCGCAATGCCGGTTCGTGGAAAGTAATGGAGCGACTGGGTATGCGGCGAGAAGCACATTTCCGCGAGCATGCTCTGTTCAAGGGAGCCTGGGACGAGGAGTTCGTCTACGCCATGCTGGAAGGCGAGTGGCGGGACGGCGCCGCGCGCTAGAGCGTCATCCGAACGGAAGGCGCCAAGTCACGGTCGTGCCCACCCACCGGCTGTCATCCCTGCGAAAGCAGGCACACCTGGAAGCGCGCTAAGTACCGTCCAGACCTTGGCTATTCCGCCTGAGCGAGCGGATTTAGCAAGATATTTCAACGACTAAGGCGGAACCGCCATCAACCCGTCGCGTTGCTGGACTAAGCAGCACCATGAGGGGAGGAGCGGAGATGGCGATGCCTGATTTTCCGATTGAGACTGAGAGGCTTACTCTCAGGAACTTCCACA
>JAEUMC010000933.1 GCA_016793415.1 Devosia sp.
GCACCTCGATCATCGAGCCGCGCACCAGGCGGGCGACGCGACCGCCATGCGGCAGCGCCAGGATGAAGATCGGCAGCACCAGGTGGATCAATGAGCCCGGCTGGTAGCCGCCCACCGGCAGCCATTTCAGGTACACCCCGAAAAACAGCTGCACGAGGTTGGCCATCAGGAAGTTCGGGATGATGATGCCGACGAGCACGATAGCCACCAGCAGGTAATCCGGCCACTTGTTCTGGTTCACCGCCGCGACGGCGCCGGCGATCATGCCGCCGATGGTGCCGACCACGAAGGCGGAGAAGCCGAGCATCAGGGTGAAGGGCAGCCCGATGCCGATGAGGCGCGAGACGTTGAAATCCTTCATCACCATCGAGGGGCCGAAATCGCCGCGCAGCACGCCCGCGATGTAGCCGAAGAACTGCATGATCAGCGGTTCGTCGAGGTGGTAGTAAGCGCGCAGGTTCTTCAGCTGGTCGGGCGGCAGCGCGCGTTCACCGTCGAAGGGACCGCCGGGCGCCAGCCGCAAAATGAAGAAGCAGACCGTAATCGTGATGAGCACGATCGGAATAGCCGTAAGCACGCGCCTGAGCGCATAACCGAACATGTTGTGTGGACCTTTCCCGCCAGCCCGCGGGGCAACGCCGTAAGCCGGCGGCAAAAATGCAATCTGGGACCGCGGGGGCTGAACCCCGCGGTCCCTGTTGAGCCGGTTATTCCGACTTAGTCATCCAGCGGACACGGTGAATGTCCTTGGCGTTGTCTTCAAAGCCCGTAACCTTGGGCGAGACAACGTTCTTGGACACGTACCAGTAGATCGGGATGGCGGCAAACGCGTCCATGGCGATCTGTTCGGCTTCATGCATGTAGCCGGCGCGCTTGACCAGGTCGAGCTCGGTCGAAGCCTTGGCCATCAGCTCGTCGAACTTCGGATCGGAGTAGCGACCGTAGTTGTTGCCCCAGTTGATGGTGCCGTCGCTGCCCTTGGTGCCGGTCTTCAACAGGTCAAGGGTGTTGGACGGATCATCATAGTCGAGCAGCCAGCCGGCGCGGCCGACATTGTAGTCGCCGGCGCGCAGTGCGTCGTAGTGCACGGCGGTCTCGGCGTTGAACAGCTCGACTTCGACGCCGATCTGCTTCCACATGTCGGAGATGGCCACGGCGATACGCTGGTGGTTCTCGTTGGTGTTGTAGCGCAGCTGCAGCTTCAGCGGCTTGTCCGGGCCATAGCCGGCCTCGGTCATCAGCTTCTTGGCTTCCTCGACGCGCTGGTCGTAGGGCATTTCGGCCCAATCCGGCGCATAGGGGGTGCCTTCGTAGTTGCCGGTGCCCGGCGGGACCCAGCCATAAGCCGGCAGTTCGCCGGTGCCCAGCACGTCCGGACCGATCACGTCACGCAGCACCGAAATCGACAGCGCCTTGCGGATGTTGACGTTGTCCAGCGGCGGCTTTTCCTGGTTCATCACGTAGTAATAGATGCCCAGGAACGGCGCCACGCGGGCCTGGCCCGGGTAGTTGTCCTGCAGGAACTTGTACTGGTCGGCCGGGAAGTCGGTGAGGATATCGAGCTCGCCGGCGCGATAGCGGTTGAGCGCCGCGGTCAGGTCCTCGGTGTTGTCCCAGCG
>JAEUMC010000736.1 GCA_016793415.1 Devosia sp.
GCCTCGACTTCGCTGTCGGCGACGAACGGGCCGTGCAGGCGGCGGATGCGGCCGCCGCCGGCCATGTAGAGCATGTCGCCGTTGCCGAGCCGCTGCTCGGCGCCCTGCTCGCCCAGGATGGTGCGGCTGTCGATCTTGGACGTGACCATGAACGAGATACGGGTGGGGAAGTTGGCCTTGATGGTGCCGGTGATGACGTCGACCGACGGGCGCTGCGTGGCGGTGATGACGTGGATGCCGGCGGCGCGGGCCATCTGCGCGAGGCGCTGCACCGAGCCTTCGATCTCCTTGCCGGCGACCATCATCAGGTCGGCCATTTCGTCGATGATGATGACGATGAAGGGCAGTGGCTCGAGGTTGAACTCCTCGCTCTCGAAGATCGCCTCGCCGGTTTCGCGATCAAAGCCGGTCTGCACGGTGCGGGTGATCACCTCGCCCTTGGCCTTGCTCTCCCCGACGCGCTGGTTGAAGCCGTCGATGTTGCGCACGCCGATCTTCGACATCTTGCGATAGCGGTCTTCCATCTCGCGCACCGCCCATTTCAGGGCAACCACGGCCTTGGAAGGATCCGTCACCACCGGGGTGAGGAGGTGCGGGATGCCGTCATAGATCGAAAGTTCCAGCATCTTGGGATCGATCATGATCAGGCGGCACTGCTCCGGCGTCATCTGGTAGAGCAGGCTGAGAATGAAGGTGTTGATACCGACCGACTTGCCCGAGCCGGTGGTGCCGGCGATCAGCAAGTGCGGCATGCGGGCGAGGTCGGCGATGATCGGTTCGCCGCCGATGGTCTTGCCCAGGCAGATCGGGAGCTTGCCCTTCATCTTCTCGAAATCGGACGAGGCCAGCATTTCGCGCAGGTAGACGGTTTCGCGCACCTCGTTGGGCAGCTCGATACCAATGGCGTTGCGGCCGGGGACCACGGCGACGCGCACCGAGATGGCGCTCATCGAGCGGGCGATATCGTCGGCCAGCGAGATGACGCGGCTCGACTTGATGCCGGGGGCGGGCTCGAGTTCATAGAGCGTGACCACCGGGCCGGGGCGGACATTGATGATGTCGCCCTTGACGCCGAAATCGGCGAGCACGGATTCGAGCTTGCGGGCCATGGCCTCGAGGCGCTCGGGCGCATGCTCGGGGCTGGCGCCTTTGTGCTTGGGCGGGGTGAGGAGGCTGAGCTCGGGCAACTCGAAGCCGTGCGGCTCATCGAGCAGCGAGCCCTGGGCCTCGCGGGCGGCGCGCATGCCGGGCTGCGGACGGGGAGCGGGGGCAACGACGCGCGGCGACACCACCGGCGCCGCCTGGTGGGCGGCCGGGACATGCGGCATGGGAGCCGGGCTGCGCGAGGCAGCCAGGGGGCCGCGCAGCGGGGTCTGCATCTCCCAGCGCGGCATATCGGCTTCTTCTTCATCCGGCTCGGGCGGATAGTCGTCGAAGGGCGGCTCGTCATGTGCCGCAACGATCGAGCGACGCTCGACGGTGAGGGCGGGTTCGGCGCGTACGGTGGGCGCCGAGGGGGCATTGCCATGGAGGCTCGGCTCCACCGCGTCGCCGCGCCAGGCTTCGGCTTCCGCCTC
>JAEUMC010000783.1 GCA_016793415.1 Devosia sp.
CGAGATCCTTGCCGAGGCGGGCGGCCTCGATCGGGGTGAGGCGATGGTGCACGTCGTGCAGGAGGTGCACGTCCCAGCCAACTGCATCGCGCAGGGCTTCGAACAGCTTGGGCACCAGCGGCATGTATTTGTGGGTCGCCCAGACTTCTTCGGCCACTACCGGCTTGATCATGCCGCCGGCAGCCTGGTCGGTCGAGGGGCCGGTGCCATAGATTGGCGGCAGGCCGGGGATAGAAACCTGGGCGCGAATGGCGTCGAGGCCCTGCTCGCGCATCTTCTGCACGCCGTCGACCACCTCGGGAATGTCGATGCCGCCGACGTGCTTGTAGACCATGACCTTGTCGCGCGACTTGCCGCCGAGCAACTGGTACAGCGGCATGCCCGCTACCTTGGCCTTGATATCCCACAGCGCCACGTCGATTGCAGCGATTGCCGCCATGGTGATCGGGCCGCGACGCCAGTAGGCGCCCTTATAGAGGAACTGCCAGATGTCCTCGGTGCGCAGCGGGTCCTTGCCGATGAGGGTCGGGGCGATGTGGTCCTGGATGTAGGAGACCACCGAAAGTTCGCGACCGTTCACCGTGCCGTCGCCGATGCCGTAGACGCCCTCGTCGGTCATGATCTTCACCGTGGTGAAGTTGCGGCCGGGGGAGCAGACGATAACCTTGATGTCCGTGATCTTCATTTTGGGTCCATCAGCTCCAGGTGCGGTCCCAGGACATGTCATTGTCCCACTGGTCGGTCGGCTGCCAGATGCCGGTGACGCCGGGCTGCAGATGCTGCAGCAGCACCTCGTCGTTGACGTCGTCGATGCCGAGGCCCGGCTTGTCGCTGAGCTCGATGAAGCCGTCCTTGACGATCGGGCCATCGAAGCCGGTGACGATGTCATCCCACCACGGCACATCGACCGAGTGATACTCGAGCGCGAGGAAGTTCTCGGTGGCGGTGGCGATATGGGCCGCGGCGATGGCGGCGATCGGGCTCTCGGCCATATGGATGGCCATGGCGATGCCATGGTCCTGCGCCGCATCGCCGATCTTCTTGGTTTCGAGGATGCCGCCGGTGGTGAGGATATCGGGGTGGATCACCGAGATGCCGGCGTTGAACAGCGGCTCGAAGCCCTCCTTCAGGTAGATGTCCTCGCCGGTGCAGATCGGCACGGAGGTGGCTTCCTGCAGCCGGCGATAGCTCTCGGCATGCTGCCAGGGGATCACGTCCTCGAGCCAGGCCGGAGTGTATTTCTCGATGCGCTGCGCCAGCCGGATGCCGTCCTGCAGCGAGATGTGGCCGAGATGGTCGATGGCCAGCGGGATTTCCGGGCCGATCTCCTGGCGCACCTCGGCGATATACTGCTCGAGCAGGTCGAGACCCTTCTCGCTGAAGTGCAGCCCGGTGAACGGGTGCATGACGTTCTGCGCATCATAGATGAGGTTGCGCGCCTTGCGCTCCTCGTTGCTCGAGGCGCGGATGCCGCCGGCGTGCTGGTGAAACGCGTCGATCACCCCGGCCGGCCCGACCACTGCGCCCGGGATATGGGCGATTTCCATCAGCCCGAGGTCCATCTTCAGGAAGGTGAAGCCCTTGTCCATGCGCTCCTTGAGGCGCTTGCCCATCTCGGTGCCGCTCGGCCGATCGGCGTCGGTGTCGCAGTAGCAGCGCACCTTGTCGCGGAACTTGCCGCCCAGCATCGGGTAGATCGGCGCGCCATAGGCCTTGCCGGCCAGATCCCAGAGCGCGATCTCGATGGCCGAAACACCGCCGCCCTGGCGGCCATGGCCGCCGAACTGCTTGATGCGGCGGAACAACCGATCGACGTCGCAGGGGTTCTCACCCAGCAACCGGCTCTTCAGCATCAGCGCATAGGTGGCGCTGGCGCCGTCGCGGACCTCACCCAGGCCGACGATGCCCTGGTTGGTATAGATCTTCAGGAGCGCCGAGCGGAACGGCGCGCCGGTGATCTCGGCCACCCGGATATCGGTGATCCTGAGGTCAGAGGGGCGGGAACTGGTATTGACGCGATTGAGCGCGTCTTCGGCAGGGTTCGAAGTCATTGGGGTCGTGGCCTCGGCTTGGGAGCGGTCGCTTGGCCGGCCGCCCGATGGGAAGGACAATCGGCTGGCAGGGTTACTCGAGCTTCAGCGCCATCTCGGTTTCGCCGTCGAACAGGTGCAGCCGGTCCTGATCGAACTCGATGAACACCGGCTCGTCGGGCCTGAGCTGGAAGCTGGGGGCGACGCTGACATTGACCACGGCGCCCGAGACGAACACCTGCGCGAAGGTGATGTCGCCGGTCGGCTCGACGGTGTAGACCTTGCCGGGCACCGAGCCCGGCACCTGCGCTTTATGCACCTTGATGGTCGAGTGCCGGCCACCCAGCACCACCTTGCTGGATTTGGCGCTGAGCGCCTTACGGCCATTGGCGTCGGAGAGCGGCAACTCCCAGCCCTCGGGGCTCTGGAGCACCACCCTGCCGTCCTTGGAGGAGGCGGTGAGCGGGATCAGGCTCATGGCCGGCGAGCCGACAAAGCTCGCGACGAACATGTTCACCGGGTTGGCGAAGACATTGGCCGGGCTGTCATATTGCTGCAGGAACCCACCATTCATCACCGCCATCTTGTCGGCCATGGTGACGGCCTCGAGCTGGTCGTGCGTCACATAGATGATGGTGGCGTTGAGATCCTGGTGGAAGCGCTTGATCTCGGAGCGCATCTGCACGCGCAGCTTGGCGTCGAGGTTCGAAAGCGGCTCGTCCATCAGGAAAGCGCGCGGCTCACGCACCAGCGCCCGGCCGAGCGCGACGCGCTGCTGCTGGCCGCCCGACAGTTCGCGCGGCTTGCGCTCCAGCAGGTGGACGATATCGAGGGTCTTGGCGGCCGCCTGGACGCGCTTGTCGATCTCATCCTTGGGCAACTTCCGCATCTGCAGCGGGAAGGCGAGGTTCTTGTAGACCGACTTCTGCGGATAGAGCGCGTAGTTCTGGAACACCATGGCGATGTCCCGATCCTTGGGATCGAGGTCGGAGACGTCGCGGTCGCCGATGCTGATGGTGCCGCCCGACATCGGGATCAGCCCGGCAACGAGGTTGAGCGTGGTGGTCTTGCCGCAGCCGGAGGGCCCGACCAGCGCGACGAACTCCCCGTCCTCGACGGTCAGCGACACGTGGTTCACGGCGTAGACGTCGCCGTAGTTCTTCACCACGTCCTTGAGGATGACCTGAGCCATAGGGGTTTCCTTGAACTTTGTTAGTGCTTCACGGCGCCCTCGGTCAGGGCGCGCACGAAGTAGCGTTGCAGGACGAGGAACAGCACCACGACGGGGATGCTCATCATGAAGGTGGCGGCCATCAGCCCCGGCCAATCGGTCGCATTCTCCGAAAAGAAGCGCTGGATGCCGACCGGCAGGGTCATCTGATCGTGCCGGGTGAGGAAGGTGTAAGCGTAGATGTACTCGTTCCAGGCGCCGATGAAGCTGTAGATCGAGGTGGCGATGATGCCCGGCGTCGACAGCGGCATGACGATCAAGAGGAACGCCTGGAAGCGGGTGGCGCCGTCGATGCGGGCGGCTTGTTCGAGCTGCACCGGGATGTTGTCGTAAAAGCCCTTGAGCAGCCAGATGGCGAGCGGCAGGCCGAAGGTCAGGTAGGTGAGGATCAGCGAGCCGTGGGTGTTCACCAGCCCCAGCGCTTTCATCAGGATGAACAACGGCACGAGGAACACCACCGCCGGGAACATGTTGCGCAGCAGTACGGCGAAGAACAGGAAATTGCGGCCGGGGAAGCGGAAGCGCGAGAAGGCATAGGCCGCCGGCACCGCCACCACCACCGCGAGGATGGTGGTGAGGGTCGAGACCCAGATGCTGTTCCAGAAATACTGGATGAAGTCGCGGCCGACCGTCCCCGAGGGATCGATCAGGCGCCAGTAGTTCTCCAGCGTCGGCTCGGCCGGCCACCATTGCGGCGGGTACTGCATCGCCGCAAAGCCGGTCTTCAGCGAGGTGATGAACATCCAGATCATCGGCATCACGGTGAAGCCGAGCAGCAGCACGAGGAAGATCCGCCCAGCCCAGCGCCAGCCACCTGCCCCGCGGCGCTTGGCGGCGCCTGCACTCAGTTCCATGGTCATGCGCCGGCCCTCGCTTCGTCGCCCTTGGTCAATGCGCGCACATAGAAGTAGCCGAGCACCATCATCACGATGAACAGGATCACCGCATAGGCCGAGGCGACACCCCAGCGCTGCCGCCCGAAGGCGAGTTGGTAGATGTGGGTGATCCAGATATCGGACGAACCGGCCGGGCCGCCGCCGGTCATGATCCAGGGGATGATGAAGGAGTTGAAGTTCTGCACCGCGAGCAGCAGCAACGTGACCATCGATACGCCCGACAGATGCGGGAAGGTGACGTGCCAGAAGCGCTGCCAGGGGCTCGCGCCATCGACCTGCGCCGCGCGCAGCAAGGTATCGGGCACGGTCTGCAGGCCCGCCATCAGCATGATCATGGCGAAGGAGAATTCCTTCCACACGTTCACGACGATCAGCGCGTAGAGCGAGGTGTTGGTGTTGTCGATGAAGTTGATCGGCTTGTCGATCAGTCCGACGCCCGAGAGCATGGCGCTGATGGCGCCGAAATCGGAGTGATAGAGCCACTTCCACACATAGGAGGCGGCCACTGCGCTCACTACCCACGGAATGAGCAGCAGTGCCCGCAGGAAGCCGCGGCCGACGAACTCGCGATGCAATGCGAGCGCGGCGCCGAGGCCGATCATGAAGGCAAAGAAGGTGGAGAGCACCGTCCACAGCACCGTCTGCCAGGTGACCTTCCAGAAGATCGGACTGGTCAGGATGGTGACGTAATTGTCTAGGCCGTTGAACTGCTTGGCGCTGAGCGCCAGGCTCGCCGGGGTGTTAAAGAAGCTGAGTTCGATGGTGTAGTAGATCGGATAGCCGATGACGATCAGCATCACCAGCAGCGCCGGCGCGACATAGAGGTAGTCGAAGCGGCTGCTCCACACCTTCTGGCCGAGGCCGACGCGCTTGGGCTCGGGTACGTCGCGAAAGATGGCTTGTCCCGGAACAGTGCTCACAGCGCGTAACCCTGGTTGTGAAGATGGGAGACCGGCGACGGGCGCCGCCGGTCCAGAAGTGTCAGGTCAGACGATCAGATGCCGCCGCCGCCGTCGACGATGGCCTGCACCTTGGTCGCCGCGTCATCGGCGGCCTGGTCGACGGTCATGTTGCCGGTCAGGGCGTTCTGCAGCATGTCCGGAACGATGATGTTCATGATTTCCGGAGCCTGCGGGATCACCGGGAACGGGATACCGTTGGGCAGCATCGAGGTGGTGACATCGAGGAACTTGATGGTGTCGAGACGTTCCTTCATGGCGTCGGTCAGGAAGCCATTGATGTTGCCGGGGTTGGAGCCGACCCAGGCGAGCTTGGTCGACCATTCCGGGCTGTCCCAGAAGCAGATCAGC
>JAEUMC010000787.1 GCA_016793415.1 Devosia sp.
CTTGAACGCAATTCCCGTCATGGCGTTCTGACGGAGCATTGGCGGTTGCGGCGACACTGGCGGGACTTTCAAACACGGGAAGGCGGACCGGACGGGTCCACCTGCTAGTTTTGCGGAGGTTCGCCGCGGCGCGCAACCATCTTGCATAGCGAACTCGGCTCTGGCCGTTCGCCGTGCATCGGATATTAGTCTTAGGCGGACCAGCGGAGCGGCAATGAACGGCGTCGTCGACATGACTGAAGCGGTCGAGACCGTCGTCGAGAGCATTCCGATCATCGCGCTGGTGCTCGCCGGCTTCTACGCCCTGGCGCTGATCTGTGCGGTCCGCGAGATCAGCGCCTCGCGCACCTCGCAGGGGTCCATCGCCTGGTTGGTATCGCTGGCCTTCCTCCCCTTCCCCACCGCCATTATCTACCTGGTGTTCGGCTGGAAGCATTTCGACAGCTATGCCCAGACCCGCATGCAGGTGCGCGCCTCGCGCCTGATCCGCAGCGAAGACCTGGCGGTGATCGACCGTGAAGCAGGGGCCGAGTGGCCGGTGCAGCGCCGCGCCGCCGGCATGCCGTTCCTCGCCGGCAACACCGCCGAGCTGCTGGTCGATGGCGAGGCGACGTTCGAATCGATCTTCGAGGGCATCGCCGCAGCCAGGAGCTACATCCTGGTGCAGTTCTACATTCTCAAGGCTGACGCGCTGGGCCACCGGCTGGCGGCGGCGCTGATGGAGCGGGCCCGCGCCGGGGTGGCCGTCTACATGCTCTACGACGATGTCGGCAGCAGCGGCCTGTCGCGCGAGTACAAGGATCGGATGTGGGCCGAAGGCATCAAGATCTTCGGCTTCAACCACCGGCACAAGTTCCTCAGGCTGTTCGGGCCGATGCGCATCAACTACCGCAACCACCGCAAATCCGTGGTGGTGGATGGCAAGGTCGCCTGGACCGGCGGCGCCAATATCGGGGTCGAGTATCTCGGCGAGGATGAACGCTTCGGCGCGTGGCGCGATACCCAGTTGAAGCTCGAAGGCCCGGCCGCCTCGTCGGTAGCCCTGATCTTTGAGGAGGATTGGCTCTGGGCCACCGGCGAGGTCCTGTCGCTGCCCCCGCCAGATCCAGTGGATGAGCCCGGTCATGTCTCCGCCTTGGTGATGGCCACCGGCCCGGCCGACAAGCTCGAGGCCTGCGCCATCGCCTTCGCCGACGTGATCGGCCAGGCCCAGAAGCGGCTGTGGATCGTCAGCCCCTATTTCGTCCCCGACACCGACATGCGGACGGCGCTCTACGCGGCGATCCTGCGCGGCGTCGATGTGCGGGTCATGCTGCCGGCCAAGCCCGACCACCTGCTGGTCTGGCTCGCCAGCAATGCCCATGCCGACGCCATGGTGGAACACGATATCGCCATCTACCGTTACCAGAAGGGGTTTCTGCACCAGAAGGTGCTGCTGATGGACGATCGGATCGCCAGCGTCGGCACAGTGAACTTCGACAACCGTTCGTTCGCCATCAATTTCGAGATGACCGTGTGGATGCCGGATCCCAACCTGATCGCGTCGGTGGAAAGGATGCTGGAGGCCGACTTCGCCAATTGCCGCAAAGTGACCAAGGATGAAGTGCTCAAGCGCCACCCGATCCCCCGTTTCATCTCGCAGGCGGCCCGCCTGTTCTCGCCCATTCTCTAGCCCGATGCCAAAGGTCCGATGATCAAAGTCGCCTCGTACAATATCAGGAAGAGCATCGGCACCGACCGGCGCCGCCAGCCCGAGCGGATCATGAAGATCCTCGCCGAGATCGATGCCGATATCGTGGCGCTGCAGGAAGTGGACCGGCGCTTCGGCGAGCGCGCCACCACTCTGTCGCCCGACCTGATCGTCGACTTCACCAACTACATGCCGGTGCGCTTCGGCATCCGCGAGCAGAGCCTCGGCTGGCACGGCAACGTGCTGCTGGTGAAGAAGGGCATCGAGGTCCGCAATCCGCAGCGCATCGAGCTGCCGGCGTTCGAGCCGCGCGGCGCGGTGATGGCCGATGTGGTGATATCAGGCATCACCATGCGCGTCGTCGGCATGCACCTGGGGCTGTTGGGCAACTCACGCATGAAGCAGGCCGATGCCATCGTCAGTCACCTCGAAAAGCTCGAGCAGCACATGCCGACGGTAATCATGGGCGATCTCAATCAATGGGCCGAGGACGGCAAGTGCCTCATCGCCTTCTCGAGGCACCACGACGTCATCCCGCTGGGGCCGAGCTTTCACTCGCGCCGACCGATGCTGCAGCTCGACCGCATCATCACCAGCCGCGATTTCAAACTGGAATCCGCAGGGGTCCACCGCACTGCCCTGGCGCGCACCGGCTCCGACCATCTGCCGGTCTGGGCCAGCCTGTCGCTGGAGCGCGAGGAAGCCGCCGCTTAACGTTGCCCGCGCCTGCCCATTGACTTAGCGCGCCGCTGCCCCGAAACAGCGGCGAACAGGACATTTCGCATGACGCTCTCGCAACTTTCGACCCCGCTGACCAAGGACCAGGCGTATGCGCTGGTCGATGCCGTGATGGCGCGCGAGGACATTGCCATCACCGCCTCTGCG
>JAEUMC010000841.1 GCA_016793415.1 Devosia sp.
CACTGCCCAACCACCTGCACGTGCCGATGACCCTGGCCGCCGCCCGAGCCGGCAAGCACGTGCTGTGCGAAAAACCCATCGCGCTCAATGCCAAGGAGGCCGAACAGCTTCGTCAGCTGCCCAAGGGCATCGTCTTCCACGAAGCCTTCATGGTCCGTCATCACCCACAATGGCTACGGGCCCGCGAGATCGTCCGCTCGGGCGAGCTGGGGGAGCTGCGCACCGTGCGCGGCATCTTCGAGTACTTCCTCATCGACCCCAGCAACGTGCGTAACCAGGCCGATATCGGCGGCGGCGGCATCTACGATGTCGGCTGCTATCCGATCACCGGATCGCGCTTCCTGTTCGGGGCCGAACCGAAGCGCGCCGTATCGCTGGTCGACCGCGACCCCGTGATGAAGACCGATCGTCTTGCCTCGGTGATCCTCGATTTCGGCGGCGGCAAGCAGGCGAGCTTCGTCTGCTCCACCCAGTCGGTGGGTCACCAGTCGCTCGAGGTGATCGGCACCAAGGGCCGCGTCGAACTGGTGATCCCCTTCAACGCCCCGGCCGACACGGCCACGGCGATCATCGTCGACAACGGCTACTCGCCCGACGGCCATTTGAGCCGGCGCGAAATCATCCCGCCCTGCGACCAATATACCGAACAGGCCAACGCCTTCTGCCGCGCCATCCTCGACAACAAGCCGCTCGAATGGGGCGTCGAGGACGCCATCAAATCGATGCGGGTCATCGACGCGGTGTTTGCCAGCGAAAAGACCGGCGCCTGGGCTGAGGTCTGAGCTGGATCTCCCCATGACCTCTGGCGTCAGGATAGCTCGGTGCGGGAAGAACACCCCCACCCTGTCCCTCCCCCGCAAGCGGGGGAGGCCAAAACACCGGCGTCAGTGAGAGCGTCTCCCTCCCCCTTGCGGGGAGGGGACAGGGGTGGGGGTACGTTTCCCGCACCGGCTGAACTGCAAGCTCGTTGCCCTACCCCGGCACCTCCGGTCCCACCAGCCGCTCCACCAGCAGCCGGATCGCCGGCTCCACCTCTCCCGGCCCCCGCGCCTTGCGCTTGATCCCCCAGGCGGCATCAAGCACCAGCCGCGCCAGCAGCTCGGGTTGTTTCACCCCCGCCTTCGCCAGCTCGTCGACGACCATCACGTCGATCGCCGCCTCGCTTGCCCGCACCTCGGGCCGCACCTTCTCGTGCTCGTCATAGAGCTCGTCGGCATGCGGTGATTCCCCGAGCAGGCGATCGATCGCCTCGTATTTTGCCGCCAGCGCTGCCCCCAGCCGCTCGACGATCGCCCCCTCGCCGCCGAGCGCCGCGATGAACCGCTCGTGCAGTTCCGCCATCAGGCCCGCGACGATCGCTTCGAACACCACGTTCTTGTCAGGGAAGTACTTGTAGAGCGTCGGCTTGGCCACCCGCGCCTCGGCGGCGATCGCCTCCATCGAGGTGGCGCGCAGGCCCTGCCGCAACATCAGCCGCCGCGCCGCCGAAAGGATCTGCTCCCGCTTGTCGCTCTCCGCCACGCCAATTTTCCTTCATCGTCACCTTGAACGAACTGAACGATATTCGTACATATCGTTCAGTTCAATGGAGGGATACCATGTCAGACCGCGTTCTCGTCACCGGCATTTCCGGCTTTCTCGGCGGCCATGTCGCCCTGCAACTACTTGCCCAAGGCTATACCGTCCGCGGTTCGCTGCGCAGCCTCGAGCGCGCTGAAAAGGTGAGGAAAACCCTAGCCGCCCACGGCGCCGACACCACGCGGCTGGAGTTCGTCGCCCTCGACCTGCTCAGTGATGCGGGCTGGGCCGAAGCGATGTCCGGCGTGCGTTACCTGCAGCACGTTGCCTCGCCCTTCGTGCTCGAAATGCCCAAGGACAAGAACGAGCTGATCCGACCAGCCGTCGAAGGCACCCGGCGCGCCGTCACCGCCGCCTTCACTGCCGGTATCGAACGCGTCGTCGTCACCTCGTCGATTGCCGCCATCGCCTATGGCCATGACGACTATAGCCGAACCTTCACCACCGCCGATTGGACGAATACCGAGAGCCCCAAGGTCAGCGCCTATGCCGAATCGAAGCTGCGCGCCGAACGCGAGGCCTGGGCCGTCGCCGATCGTTTTGGTGCCCGTGACCGGCTTGCCACCATCAATCCCGGCGCCATCCTTGGGCCGCTGCTCGACGAGGATGTCGGCACGTCCGGCCTGCTGGTACAGCGTCTGCTCAACGGCTCCATCCCTGCAGCGCCGAAGATGAGCTTTTCCATCATCGACGTCCGTGATGTCGCCGCCGCGCAGGTCGCCGCCATGACGGCGCCGACCGCAGGCGGCAGGCGCCACATCCTCGCCGACCGCGAGATGAGCCTGTTCGAAGTCGGCGCGGCGCTGCGCGCCGCCCTGCCCGAGATCGCCGCCAGGGTCCCGCGCTTCGAAATGCCCAACTGGATCGTCCGGCTGATCGGCCTGTTCGACCCACAGATCGGCTCCAACACCGCCGAACTCGGCCATGTCAGGCGCGTCGACGGCAACAGCGGGCGACTGCTGCTGGCTCGCCCCACCATCCCGGGCCCCGATGCCGCCGTAGCCACCGCCCGCAGCCTTGTCGCCCAACGTCTCGTCGCCTGAAAAAAGGACTGGTCCTTGGCGCCGGGATTGGCTAATAAGCGCGCCATCGAAGCGGGGCTGTAGCTCAGTTGGGAGAGCGCATCGTTCGCAATGATGAGGCCAGCGGTTCGATTCCGCTCAGCTCCACCACTTCGATTTCGGTCCGCGTCGGTGGCGACTGCACCACGCTAGACCTCAGCCGGGCTTCCTGAACATCGCTACGTGAATGTCGGCCGGCAGCAGCGGCAGGACGAACGACAGCAGCCACGTTATCGGTACGACGACAAACACCGGCAGTCCGACCGATCTGCCCGATAGCCGTTTGCCCAGCCCCCTTCGGCTGACCGTCGGCAGCGCCATCGTCCGGACCTGGCGCAGCGCGCTATGACGGCTGATCAGCATTTCCAGATTCGATGGCGAGAAATACGACAAATGTGGCGAGGGAAGTCCCTTCTGCCACATCCGCTCGAACGGCCCCGGAAAGCCCATCCGCTGGAGCACTCGAGCCAGCCCGTAGATCGTACCGCGCGAACTGGGCAGGTTGATCACCAGCATGCCCCCCTCGGCCAGCAATGCCTCGGCAGCCCGCACCGCTTCCGCCGGATCAGGCAGATGCTCGAATACGTCGTTGAAAACGATCAAATCGAACGGGCCAAGCCCAGCGGCCGCCGCCGGAAACAGGCCGCGCCGCACCGTCATCCCCGCGCTCTCCGCAGCCCTGGCATCCGCCTCGACCGGTTCAATGCCCAGCACGCTTGCCCCTTGGTTGCGTGCCGCTTCGAGGAACCATCCCCTTGCGCAACCTACCTCGAGGACCCTCGTCCCGGCGAGTGGCAGCAGCTTCCCGATTTCGGCGAGCAGCAGTTCGAAATTCCGGCGCCGCAGATCCTCGAGCCCGTCGAAAGCCTGCCCGGGCCCAGCGACCAGGGTGGATCGATACAGACCGCAGTTCCCGCAGCGGGAAAGCCAGGGCGACAGGGTCGCAGTGCTGCTCGATCCGCAGGCAGCGCACTGATCAGGCAAAGTCCGTTCCCCATTCACCAGTTGCTTGTCCGCCATCGAACTCTCACCCAAGCGTCAAAGCCAGCATACCGGCCACGATCGCGCCGATACCGACCCACTGCATGACGCTCAGGCTCTCGCGGAACACCAGCACGCCAACCACCAGCACCACGACAATCGCCAGGGCCTGCATCGGATAGGCCACGCTGATCGGGAACTGTCGTAATGCGAAAATCCAGGTCAGGGTCGCAAGCCCGTAGATCGCCACCGCCGCGATGAAAATCGGGCTGAACAGAAAAGCCCAGGGATGACCCGGGTCGTGGCCGGCCGAAAGCTTGAACAGCACTTGTCCCAGCGCGATAAGCCCGGTAGTGCCGAAGAGAAGTAGGTACTGCACGCACGCCCCTCAGAGGATTTGCTGCACTATGCACCGCCCCGGTTCAGAAGAGGTTGAGGCGTGATCCTGGCCGTCGTCGTCCCGAGCTTCAAGGTGCGCAACCACATCCTTGCCGTCGTCACCGACGCATTGCAGTTCGTCGACCGCGTCTACGTCGTCGACGATTGCTGCCCCGAGCGGAGCGGGCAACTGGTCGAGGAGAGCTTCAGCGATCCGCGTGTCACCGTGCTCCGTCACGCGGAGAACCAGGGCGTCGGCGGCGCCGTGGTCACCGGCTACCGCCAGGCCATGGCCGACGGCTGCGATATCGTCATCAAGATGGACGGCGACGGCCAGATGGAAGCGGCGCAGATTCCGGCCCTGATCCGGCCCATCGTCGACGGCACGGCCGACTACGCCAAAGGCAACCGCTTCTTTGCCATCGACTATCTCAGGGGCATGCCGACCATTCGCCTGCTCGGCAACTCCACCCTCTCGTTCGTTAACAAGCTGGCCTCGGGCTACTGGAACGTGATGGATCCGACCAACGGCTTTACCGCCATCCACACCGAAGCGCTGCGCTGGCTGCCGCTGGAGCGCCTGGCGAGGCGCTACTTCTTCGAAAGCGACATGCTGTTTCGGCTCGCCACCATTCGCGCCGTGGTGCGCGACGTGCCGATCCCGGCTCGCTATGGCGATGAAGTGAGCAGCCTGAGGGTCGGTCGGGTGCTGCTCGATTTCCCGCTTCGCTATGCGGCGGTGTTCGTCAAGCGCTTCGTCTATTGCTACATCCTGCGCGATCTCAACGTCGGCACGATCGAGAGCTTCGCCGGCATGGCTCTGCTGCTCTTCGGCCTGATCTTTGGCGCCGCCAACTGGGCCAAGGCGCTGGCGACCGGCATGCTGACCCCGTCAGGAACCGTGATGCTGGCAAGCATAGCAGTGATCCTTGGTGTGCAGTTCCTGCTCGCCGCGGTCAGCTTCGACGTCAACAACGTGCCCGACGAGCCGCTGCACCGCCGTATTTCCAGCAGCTAATCCGATCGTCCCACCATGGCCGTCACCAGCCAGCGATCCTTGCCCAGCCGCCGCTGCCGCGTGAAGCCCGCCTGCTCGAACATCGCGAGGTTGCCATTGTGGAGGAAGGACGCCGATACCGGGCGGCCCTCGGTGTCTTCGGGGAAGCTCTCT
Organism: Devosia sp.; assembly: GCA_016793415.1. GTDB lineage: Bacteria > Pseudomonadota > Alphaproteobacteria > Rhizobiales > Devosiaceae > Devosia_A. The sequence goes on from JAEUMC010000841.1 coordinate 5,170, forward strand.
ACCAACCCGCCGCCCGACCGCGCGATCTCATCGAGGGCACCGCGCAACGCGACGGCCGCCACACCGCGCCGGCGATGCGCCTTGTCGACGAACAGGCAGGTGATGCGCCAGTCCGCCGGCGGCGCCGGCTCCATCTCGTAGGCCCGCCGCGCCTTGATCCGGGGCAGCTCGGCGGGTGAACCGAACTGGCACCAGCCCACGCACGTCTCGCCGTCGAACACCAGCGCCGCATGAGCCTCGCCACGGCGCACGCGGGCTAGCTTGTCCTCCCGGTTCTGCGCGGGTGCCCGGTCTTTGCCGACGCCCTCGGCGTGAAACGCCATGCACCAGCAGCCGCCCCATACGCCGTTATGGCGCTCGACCAGCGCAGCGAAAGCCGGCCAGGTCGTGCCATCGAGTGGCCTTGTCGAGAAGCTGGTCATCGCGCCCTCGCCGAAGCGGAGAGCCGCATCAGGCCGCAAAGCGCGACCCGATGCAAC
>JAEUMC010000884.1 GCA_016793415.1 Devosia sp.
GGGCTCGACATTCACGCCATGACGGCGTCGGAAATGTTCGGCGTGCCGGTCGACGGCATGCCGTCGGAAGTGCGGCGCCGCGCCAAGGCGATCAATTTCGGCATCATCTACGGCATCTCGGCCTTCGGCCTTGCCAACCAGCTCGGCATCGAGCGCTCGGAAGCCGGCGAATACATCAAGACCTACTTCGCCCGCTTCCCCGGCATCCAGGACTACATGGCCGAGCAGCGCCGCAAGGTGAAGGCCGACGGCTATGTCGAGACCATTTTCGGCCGCAAGGTGAACTTCCCGAACGCCAACAGCTCACACCCGGCCGAGCGCAGTTTTGTCGAACGCGCCTCGATCAACGCCCCGATCCAGGGTTCGGCCGCCGACATCATCCGCCGCGCCATGATCCGCATGGAACCGGCGCTGAAAGCGGCGGGCTCGGATGCGCTGATGCTGTTGCAGGTGCACGACGAACTGATCTTCGAAGTGGACGAAGGCAAGGAAGACGGGGTGATCCCGGTGATCGTCAAGACGATGGAGAACGCCTCGGAGCCGGCAGTGCGGCTGACCGTGCCGATCAAGGTGGATGCGCATGCGGCGCGGGATTGGGACGGGGCGCACTAACGCACACTGCCCCGCGACGGCGCATCAAACGGGCTGCCTCGGTGTGACACAGGTGGTGGTCTCGCGTCCCCTCGCCCCTCTGGGGAGAGGGTTAGGGTGAGGGGCGCCAAGCACGCCGGCTCTACCTGACCAGAAACGCCTCAACCTCAGCCCGCGATGGCGCCCCTAGCCGCCCACCGAACCGCGTGCATTTGATCGCCGCGGCGGCCGAAGCGAAGGCAATGACGTTGCGCATCGGCCAGCCCTCGAGCAGCCCCACCGCGAACCCGGCATGGAACACGTCGCCCGCCGCCAGCGTGTCGATCGCCTCGATGCGGGGCGCCGGCGAGTGGCGGATGCCATCGCCTTCCTTCCACCAGCAGCCATCCGCTCCGGCGGTCACTGCCACGAAACCCGGATGGCTGAGGGCAAGCCACCCGGCTGCCTGCTCCGCCGTCTCCGCCCCGGTCACCAGCTTGGCCGCGCTCTCCGACGCCACCACATGCGTCGCCAGCGGCAATAGTTTTTCGAGCACCTCGCGCGCCGCCATGTCGGCATCAAGGATCGCCGGGATGCCGGCCGCCTTGGCCGCCGCCAGCGCCAGCGCGGCAGCGCCCGGCCAGCGCACATCGGTCATCACCGCATCGATGCCGCCAAGGTTCGGCGCGGCATCGGGCGACGCCATCAGCGTCGGATCGTAGCGCGGCACGATCATCGTAGAGCCGGTACGATCCATAAAGATCGACGAAAAGCCCGAGCGCGCGCCGGCAACCCGCCTGACCCGGGAGCAATCGACACCCTCGCCCGAGATCTGCCGCACCAGCCGGTCGCCGGTGGCATCGTCACCAGCCGAAGCCCAGAGCGCCGCTTCGCCGCCAAGCCGCGCGATGCTCGCCGCCTGCGCTGCCGCCATGCCCTCGGCGACTTCCACCGCGTCGAGCGGAATGACCTTCCCCGGCCCCGCCGGCAGGTGCTCGAGCCGAAAAATGGTGTCCATGGTCAGGGCGCCGACGCAGAGGATCCGCCCCATGGATCAGGCTCCGATCAACGCGTCGATGACGTTGTGGCCGTCGGGCGAGTCCCATTCGGCCGGGCCCTGCAGCACTGCCAGTTCGCACCCCTTCTCGTCGAGCAGCAGTGTTGCCGGCAGCCCGATCGCTACCGCCTGCTGTTGCAGCCGCTTGAACGCGTCGAACGTGGAATCGGCGTAGAGCGGCAGGTTCTTCAGCCCCTCGTCGGCAAGAAACTTCTTCGCTTTTTCGAGCCCGGTCTCGCCGACATCGAGGTTGATCGGCAGCACCATGAACTGGTCCGAGTTGTACTTGCTGGCGATCGCGTCAAGCGCCGGCATCTCTTCGCGGCAGGGCACGCACCAACTGGCCCAGAAATTCACCAGGAGCTTCTTGCCGGCAAAGCTGCCGATGGTGGTCGGCGCACCTGCCGCATCCTTGAAGGCCATATCGGCATAACCGCGGCCCTCGCCGGTGCCGTTCAGCGCCGCCAGCATGCCGATGGCGGCGGCGTCGATCTTCTGCCCCTTGACCACCTGCGGATCGCACTGCGTCGCCTGCGCCGGCATGAAGTTGCCAACCACGAGGGTAAGGACTAGTGCTACCGCCGCGCTGGCCAGGGCAATCAGCATCACCCGCCTGGGCTGCAATCTGCGGGTCGGTGCGGGCTTTTCGTCGGTCATAGGTCTACCGTTGGAGTTGAGATGAGCAATCGCATGTGGGGCGGCCGTTTTGCGACCGGGCCCGACGCCATCATGGAAGAGATCAACGCCTCCATCGGCTTCGATCAGCGGCTCTACAAGCAGGACATCGCCGGCTCTATCGCACACGCCACCATGCTGGCGGAAGTGGGCATCCTGACCCAGGCGGATCGCGACGCGATCATCACCGGCCTAAAGGCCGTGCTCGACGAGATCGAGACAAACAAGTTCACGTTCTCGCGTTCGCTCGAGGACATCCACATGAACGTGGAAAGCCGGCTGAAGGAAGTGATCGGCGATGCCGCCGGGCGCCTCCACACCGCGCGCTCGCGCAACGATCAGGTGGCGACCGATTTCCGCCTCTATGTCCGCGACGCCATCGATACGCTCCTGGTGCAGATCAAGACCCTGCAGCTGGCGCTGGTGAAGCGGGCCGAGGAAGAAGTCGCGACCATCATGCCCGGCTTCACCCACCTGCAGAACGCCCAGCCGGTGACCTTCGGCCATCATCTGCTGGCCTATGTCGAGATGCTCGGCCGTGACCATGGCCGCTTCGAGGATGCCCGCAAGCGCCTCAACGAAAGCCCGCTCGGCTCCGCAGCGCTCGCCGGCACCCCCTATCCGATCGATCGCGACATGACCGCCAAGGCGCTCGGCTTCGACCGCCCCACCGCCAACTCGCTCGACGCCGTTTCCGATCGAGACTTCATCCTCGAGACGCTGAGCGCTGCGAGCCTCTGCGCCATGCACCTTTCCCGTTTCGCCGAGGAGCTGGTGATCTGGTCCTCGTCGCAGTTCGGCTTCGTCAAGCTCAGTGACAAGTTCACCACCGGCTCGTCGATCATGCCGCAGAAGCGCAACCCCGACGCGGCCGAGCTGATCCGCGCCAAGGTCGGCCGCATCATGGGCGCCTTGACCAGCCTGCTGATCGTCATGAAGGGCCTGCCGCTCGCCTATTCCAAGGATATGCAGGAAGACAAGGAAGTCGCCTTCGACGCGCTGGATTCGCTCAGCCTGTCGCTCGCCGCGATGACCGGCATGGTCGAGGACCTGAAGGCCAATCGGGAGAAGATGCGCGCTTCCGCCAATGCCGGCTTCTCCACCGCCACCGATATCGCCGACTGGCTGGTGAAGCAGGCCAACATCCCGTTCCGCGAGGCCCATCACATCACCGGCCAGATCGTCGCTTTGGCCGAGCAGAAGGGCATGAGCCTCGATGGCCTCACCATCGAGGACTTCAAGTTCATCGACCACCGCATCGACAGCCGCATCCACAAGGTGCTGAGCGTCGAGAGCTCGGTCGCGGCCCGCAAGAGCTATGGCGGCACGGCGCCCGAAAACGTCGCCTGGCAGGCCGCGCGCTGGAAGGAACTCCTCACCGGCGTGAAGTCCGAGCCGGTGAGCGTGAAGAGATCCGGGGGTCACGGCGACGGCGGAGTGGAGTAGGCTCCGGCCATGCCGCTCAAGCCTCGTACCCTCCATCTTACCGCCGGCCATGTCGCCCGTATCCCGGTGATCGAGGACCCGGGTCAGCCGACCTACCCGGGTATCCGCCCGGCGACCGAAGCCGACTATGAGGCCGAGGTGGCGCGCATCATCGATACTGCGCCGGCTGGCGAGTTCTGGATCTTCGCCCTGAGCTCGCTGATCTGGAACCCGGCCACCGAGTTCGACCAACAGCGCATCGCCGTCGCCAGTGGCTGGCACCGGAGCTTTTGCCTGTTCGACCAGCGCTGGCGAGGCAACCCCAAGCAGCCGGGTCTGATGATGTGCCTCGATCGCGGCGGCAGCTGCCGCAGCGTCGCCTTCCGCATACCGGCCGGCACCATCAAGACCAATATGGACAAGCTGGTGCGGCGCGAGATGAGTATGGTGCCCAACGCCTTTCCGGGCCGCTGGATCAAGGTCACGACCGCCGAAGGACCGCTCACCGCCCTGGCGTTTGCCATCAACCGCAAGAGCACGCGCTATGTCGGCGGCCTCACCCTGGCCGAGCGCGCTGACCGGCTGGCACAGGCGCATGGCTGGAAAGGCTCGATGGCCGAGTACGTGCTGTCGACCGTCACCAAGCTCGAAGAGTATGGCATCCACGACCGCAACCTTTGGGCCATCCAGCGAATGGTAGCGGAACGCATTGACCATCATTGGCCGGCGCCCGTCGGCCCAGCGCATCGCGCTTCTTGATCGGCCCCATAGAGAAGTCTCGCTTCCGCTGCCCGGCGTTTTCGCCTAGAGCTTCCGCCCGGATTTCGTAGGGGCTCACGACCTTGGTGCATCATTTCCAGTATCGCGACGACCGTCTCTATGCAGAGGAAGTCGACCTGACCGAACTCGCCGGCAAGGTGGGCACGCCCTTCTACGTCTATTCGGCCGCAACGCTTCGGCGCCACGTGCAGGTGATGCGCGATGCCTTCAAGGGCATCGACACGCTCGTCGCCTACGCCATGAAGGCCAATTCCAACCAGGCGGTGATCAAGCTGATCGCCAGGGAAGGGGCCGGCGCCGACGTGGTGTCAGGCGGCGAACTCGAGCGCGCCATTGCCGCCGGAGTGCCGGCCAACCGCATCGTCTTCTCGGGGGTCGGCAAGACCTTCGCAGAGATGCGCCGGGCGCTGGAAGTCGGCCTCGGGTGCGTCAACCTCGATAGCGAACCCGACCTCGAGCGGCTGAGGGAGGTCGCCGTCTCGATGGGGATGACGGCGCCGGTTTCGGTGCGGATCAACCCCGACGTCGATGCCGGTACGCATGCCAAGATCTCGACCGGCAAGGCCGAGAACAAGTTCGGCATTCCATTCGCGCGAGCCCGCGAGGTCTATGCCCGCATCGCGGCGCTGCCCGGCGTGCGTGCCGTCGGCGTCGACATGCATATCGGCAGCCAGATCACCGACATGACGCCGTTCGACAACGCCTTCGCGCTGCTCGCCGAACTGGTGCGCGACCTCAAGGCCGCCGGCCACGATATCCGCCATGCCGATGTCGGTGGCGGTCTCGGCATCCCCTACCATCACGACGAGGACGCCCCGCCTGCACCGCCGGCCTATGCCGAGATCGTCAGGAAGCATATCGGCCCGCTCGGCGTGTCGCTGGTGCTCGAGCCCGGCCGGCTGATCGTCGGCAATGCCGGCATCCTCGTCACCAAGGTCGAGTACGTGAAGGAAGGCGGCAAGACCTTCGTCATCGTCGATGCGGCGATGAACGACCTGATCCGCCCCACCCTCTACGAGGCGCATCACGACATCCAGCCGGTGGTCCATTCCAACCTCGCCCAGATCACCGCCGACGTGGTCGGCCCGGTCTGCGAGACCGGCGATTTCATCGCCCAGGATCGCAAGATGGCGGGCGTCAAGGAGGGCGACCTGCTCGCCGTGATGTCGGCCGGCGCCTATGGCGCGGTGATGGCCTCGACCTACAATTCACGCCCGCTGGTACCCGAAGTGCTGGTCGACGGCGACAAGTGGCACGTCATCCGCCCGCGCAAGTCGATCGCCGAGCTGATCGCACTGGACAGCGTCCCCGACTGGGTGTGAGCGAAGCTCCCCTCCTTCACACGGTGACGGCACCTCGTCCCTTCTCCCCTCAGGGGAGAAGGTGGCCGAAGGCCGGTTGAGGGGTGAAGCGTCGCCGCGAGCGCTCGTTGAGAAGCTGAACCCCTCACCCGAGTTCCGCTACGGACCTGAAGGTCCTAGCTGCACTACCCTCTCCCCTCTCAGGGGAGAGGGGTCCGTGCACTGTGGCGGCGCTGGCCCCAAGCGTGAGCCGCTACACCAGCCACGCCGCCAGTACTGGCGCCAGCACCGAGGTCAGCACGGCGTTGAGCCCCATGGCGATGCCGGCAAAGGTGCCGGCCACCGGATCGACCGCGAAGGCGCGGGCCGTGCCGATGCCATGCGAGGCGAGGCCCACCGAGAAACCGCGCGCCGCATAGTCGGTGATCTTCAAGGCATTCATGATCGGCGTCACCAGCACCGCGCCGGTGACCCCGGTCAGCACCACGAGCACGGCAGTGAGCGACGGTGAGCCGCCGATCTGTTCGGCAATGCCCATGGCGACGCCTGCGGTCACCGATTTCGGCACCAGCGCCAGCAGCACGTCGGGCGGCAACCCGAACAGCCGGCCCAGCAGCACCACCGAGACGATCGCCGTTACCGATCCCGCCAGCAGCGCGCCGAGCAGCGGCAACAGGTTCTCCATGACGATCTTGCGGTTGGTGACCAGCGGCACGGCGATGGCGACGATTGCCGGGCCGAGCAGGAAATGCACGAACTGCGCGCCCTCGAAATAGCGGGCATAGGGTGTGCCGGTAGCGAGCAGCACTGCGCCGACGGCGATGATCGACAGCAGCACCGGGTTGACCAACGGGTTGCGGCCCGACTTCAGCGCCAGCCAATCCGCCCCGATCCAGACGCACAGCGTCACCGTCAGCCACAGCAGCGGCGTCGAGCTGAGATAGACCCAGAGCGCGAACGGGTCGTTCATGACCGCCTCCCGGTCCAGCGCTTGACGAGGAGAAATGCCCCGACCGTCGCCAGCATGGTGAGCACCGCCGAAATGATCAGCGTCAGCACGATCCCCACGCCATAGTCGCCAAGCAGCCCCAGTTGCTGCACCACCCCGACCCCGGTCGGTACGAACAGGAGGCCCAATCCACCGACGAGGAAGGTCGTCACCTTGTCGAGCAGCGTACCCTTGAGGTCCGGCCGCCGCTGCACCCACACCAGCAGAATGACGGCGAGGAGGATCAGCCCGACCACCGGGCCGGGCATCGGCAAGGCCAGCGAGCGCGCCAGGATTTCGCCGCCGAGCTGGCAGACGAGCAACAATGCGAGAACAGCGATCATGCGCACGACTATCGGAGCGCTCGGCAGCCTGCGCAAGCTGCTGACAAGCCCTGTCAGTACGCCCCGGCTAGTTTATGCGTATCCAAGGAGGCGCTGATGACCCACCCCCTGACCGACCGCCAGCTCAACCGTGCCACCCTGGCCCGCCAGTTGCTGCTCCAGCGCAGCGACATGTCGATTACCGTCACCATTGCCTGGCTGCTCGGCATGCAGGCGCAGCAGACCCACGATCCCTATATCGGGCTGTGGTCCCGGCTGAACGGTTTCACCCACGAGGCCCTGACCGCGCTGATCGTCGAGCGCAGTTTGGCCCGCGCCACCACCATGCGCGGCACGCTGCACCTCCACACTGCCGACGACCTGATCGGCATCCGCGCCCTGGTGCAGCCGTTCCTCCGTTCGGTCTGGCAGAGCAATTTCCGGAAGCGCTTCGGCGACAATGACGAGGCCCAGGTGCTGGAGTTGGCCCGTGCGCTGCTCGACGCCGAACCGATGACCGCCGGCCAGCTCGGCAAGCGCCTCGCCGAGCGCTTCCCCACTGCCGAACCGCTGGCGATGACCATGTTGTTGCAAACCTCCGACGCACTGATCCAGATCCCGCCCACTCGCATCTGGGGCTCGGGCCACGCCCCGCTGCTGACCCGCCTCGACAACTGGTTGCCCGCCCCGCGCGACCGTGCGTTCGCCCGCGAAACCCTGGTGCGCCGCTACCTCGCCGCCTATGGACCGGCCAGCGTCGCCGACATGCAGAGCTGGTCGCGTCTCACCAAACTGAGCGAAGTGTTCGAAGCGCTCCGCCCCCAACTCGTCAGCTTCATCGCCCCCGATGGTCGCGAGCTGTTCGACCTGCCCGAGGCGCCGCGCCCCGATGCCGACACGCCCGCACCGATCCGCTTCATGCCGTTGTTCGAAAATGCCTTTCTCGGCTACGATAACCGACGCCGCGTGCTCGCCGAAGACGACGAAAAACGCGGCGACTTCCTGCACGACGCCAGGCCCTCGGTGCTGGTCGACGGCATCATCTCCGCCGCCTGGGCCATCGACAGCAAAAAGGGCGCGGCGGTGCTGACCGTCACGCCCTATCACAAGCTCAGGAAGAAGGAGGTCGCCGAGATCGAGCGTGAGGGATTAGCGTTCCTGCGCTTCATGGAGGAGAAAGCCGAAAGCTTCGATGTGCGCGTGCTGGCGGTACCGGCCTGAGGCCTCGCATCGGTGGTTCGGCTCAAGCGCCCCTCGCCCCTGAGGGGAGAGGGTAGTGAAGCTAGGACCGCAAGGTCCGTAGCGGAACTGGGTGAGGGGTTCAGCTTCTCAGCGAGCGCGCAATTGCACCGCTTCACCCCTCATCCGGCGCTACGCGCCACCTTCTCCCCTGAGGGGCGAAGCGATCAGGGGAGCCCCCAACCCCGCCTTCACCCCATCATCGCCTGGCGGGCCAGCGAAATAATCTCTGGTGGCCGCCCGGCAAGGGCGTCGTCGACCTTTTCGAGTACTTGCGCCAGCGTGAACGGCTTGGGGATCACGTCATAGATCAGCTGGTCGAGCCCGTGCGCCCGCTCGCGCTGGTCGGCAAAGCCGGTCATCAGCATGATGGTGACCTCGGGCCAGGCCGAAGCGACGTTGAGCGCCAGTGCGATGCCATCCATCACCGGCATCTTGATGTCGGAGAGCAGGAGGTCGAAGCGGCCCTGCTCTTCCTGCATGACCTCGGCGGCGAGCCCGCCATCCTCGGCTTCCACCACGTCGTGGCCCATATGCGCGAGCGCCCGCGATACGAACGCGCGCACGCCATCATCGTCTTCGGCAAGCAGGATTCTGGCCATCAGTCTACGGTCTCTACAGGTATCTCATTGGTCGCCGCAGGCGGGATCGCCGCGACGTTCTGCCGGCTCGAGGCGAAGCTCAGGCTGAGCTGCGTCGCCCCCTCGGGTGGCGACGCCAGTTCGGCCGAAAAGGCCACAGCCTCGCCTGGCTCCACATCGGGTGCCGGCGGCATGACGCTCCATTGGTAGAGCGGTGCGCCCTTTGCATCGAGGAGGCTCACCACCACCGGCGGCACCACGACCCGGCGCGCTTCGACGCCACGAATGGTGGCGGTGACGCTGATCACGTCGCTGTCGCCGCGACGGCTCATCACGGTCGAAACTTGCGAGAACTCGAGCCCGACGACGTTCACCCCCATGCCGAGGGCCGAATAGACCCCGGCCATCGCTGGAGCGAGCTTGACGATCTCGGTGCGAAACAGCAGTCCGCCGGCGACCACCGCGACCAGCAGGCAGACCGCCCCGATGCGGATCACCCGGAACAGCTTGGCGGCCGGCAGCCGGCGCGCCACCGCGCGCTGGCGCTTTTCAAGCTTGCCGTTCGCAACCCGTTCGGCGGCCGTGGGCTTGGCCGGGGGCGGCGGAGCTGGCGCCGGGTCGGCGGGCTTCGGCGCGATCGCGGCTTTGATCTCGGCGATCGAGCGCACCACCTCGGGCGGCGGCGCTCCATCGGGCATCACGCCGCGTAGCGACGCAGGAATCTCGGCGATGCCGGTACGATTCTCGATCGCCTTGAACTCGCGATCGAGCGCCTCTTCCTCGGTCGGCGTGAACAGCTTGTCGTCGTCAGGCGGCGCCGTCTGGGCTTCAGCCATCCAGGCCTTGCCGCAATGCGCGCAGCTGACCTTGCGGCCGCGCGGCCCAAGCGTTTCGGGCGGCACCTGGTAACGCGTGCCGCAATGCGGGCAGGCGATGACGACCGTCGCTGGCTGGGGTGAACGCATGGCGGCAAAGCTAGCGGCGGCGGGTTAAGTTTCCTCAAACCTGAACGTCGAAACTGCCGAGGCTGCCACCTGGCGCGACCAAGATTTGGGCTGAATTATGGGTGAGAACCCCGCCCCGGCGGGATGCCGCTGTTATGATGCCTCACAACTGATTCGGAGCGGATGGCCCGGTGATCGAGTTCTCCAATGTCGGCCTGCGCTATGGGCAGGGGCCTGAGATCCTCCGCGATCTCAATTTCCGCATCGAACCCGGCACGTTCCATTTCCTCACCGGCCCTTCCGGGTCGGGCAAGACCTCGCTGCTGAAATTGCTGCTGCTGTCGCTGCGGCCGACCCGCGGCCGGGTCACCCTGTTCGGCAAGGATACCTCCTCGCTCGACCAGGATGCGCTCTTACAGATGCGCCGCCATATCGGCATCGTGTTCCAGGAATTCCGCCTGCTCGACCACCTCACCACTTTCGAAAACGTGGCGCTGCCGCTGCGCGTGCTCGGCGAACCCGAAGCGAGCTACCGCGCCAACGTCACCGAGCTCTTGGAATGGGTCGGCCTCGGCCAGCGCCTCGATGCATTGCCGGCCGTGCTGTCGGGCGGCGAGAAGCAGCGCGCCGCCATCGCCCGCGCGGTGATCGGCCGGCCGGACATCCTGTTGGCGGACGAGCCCACCGGCAACGTCGATCCCGAGTTGTCGCTGCGCCTGGTGCGGCTCTTCGCCGAACTCAACAAGATGGGAACGACCATCATCCTCGCGACGCACGAATTGCCGCTGCTCGATGCTTTCCCCTTTCCGCGCATGATCCTCAACGAGGGGGAGATCGTCTTTGCCGATTGAGCTGAAGCTCCCCCGCTTCGCCGGGATCGAGAACCGCGAGCGTGCCGCCGCCATCGTGCC
>JAEUMC010000889.1 GCA_016793415.1 Devosia sp.
GCACGTTAGTTTGTGTTGTGCGTGACGCGGGCGCGGGACAATCATCGCGGCAACAGAACCTTCGGGGTGAACTCTCATGATGAAGAACAGGCTGGCGCTCGCGGTGGCAATCGTGGGCGCGCTGGGAATGACTGGCGCACAGGGCGCTGAGACGGCCACCGCGATCTTTGCCGGTGGCTGTTTCTGGTCGATCGAGAGCGATTTCGACCATGCGCCGGGCGTCATTTCCACCACGTCCGGCTACATCGGCGGGCACGTCGACAACCCCACCTACGAGCAGGTGGTGACCGAAACCACCGGGCACCGCGAAGCGGTCAAGATCGTCTACGACCCCACGATCACCAGCTACGACAAGCTCGTCGATACCTTCTTCCACCTGATCGATCCGATCGAGACCCGCGGCCAGTTCTGCGATTTCGGCGAAAGCTACACCACGGCGATCTATGCCGGCACCGACGCCGAACTGAAGGTGGCCGAGGCCGGCAAGCAAGCGACCGCGGCGGCGCTGGGCAAACCGGTCGCCACCATCGTCGCCATGGCTCCGACCTTCTGGCCGGCCGAGGACTATCACCAGGATTTCTGGAAGGGCTCGGAGATGCTGCAGAACGGCCTCACCCGCGCCCAGCACTATGCCCGCTATCGCGCCGGCTGCGGCAAGAACGGCCAGGTCGAGGCCATCTGGGGCAAGGACGCTTTCAAAGGGTTGGACGGGCATGCATGAGTGAGCGAGTAGTGCGTAGCGAATAGCGAGCAGGGAACGAGGACCGCTTCCATTCGCTACGCTATTCGCTACTCGCTTTTCACGTCAGATCCGGCGTCCGCTCACCTGCGCCTTGCGTGTGCGGGTCGGCCGCCAGTTCGACCTGGGCGTGCTCGTCGTCGGCGCTGAGCATCTTGTTGATGGCGAGCTTGGCCTTTTCCGTCAGGTCGCGCAGCGTCGGCAGGTACTCGGGCGTCGGCACCCAGGCGCGCAGCTGCAGCATGATCTTGTCGCCGACGAAGCTCTCGACGTGCACCGTCGGCGGTGGGTCGACCTGTACGCGCTTGTCCGACGTGGCGATCTTCAACATGGTCCGGCGGGCCGCTGCGACGTTGATCGTATCCGGCACTGTGATGTTCACATCGATTCGCCGGCGCGGCTCGCGGCTGTGGTTGGTGATCGCCGACGACCAGAGCTTCTGATTCGGCGTGAAGATGTAGAGCCCGCTGGTGGAGCGCAGGCGCGTGCCGAACAGGCCGATTTCCACCACCACTCCGGCAACGCCGTCGCCGACGATGTATTCGCCGATGGCGATGGGCCTGAGCCACACCAGCATGATTCCCGCCGCGATATTGGCCAGCGTGCCCTGCAGGGCCAGCGCGATGGCGAGGCCGGCCGCACCGATCACCGCATAGATCGAGGTGCTGGAGACACCGACGAAGCTCAGCGCCGTGACCACCGCGAAGATGATGATGCCGTAACGCGTCACCTGCGCCAGCAGCGGCGCAAAATTCTTGTCGACGCCGTAAGCGCGGGGCAGGAGATTCCTGACCATGCGCGACAGCACCCGCGCCAGATACCAGCCGGCGATCAGCACGATAAGGGCGCTTAGCAGGGCCACCGAATTGTCGGCCAGCCAGCGCAGCGGCAGGGAGATGGCTTCGGTTGCGTCGGTGGGCAGGTCGTGCATCGGCTCTTCGTGGGGCTTTGGGCGTTGCGGCGTTAACTTACCAATCTGGCAAAAGCAGGAAAGTCCACAGCAACGCGAATAGGTGCTGGACAAGGTGGGGAACCCCTGTTAGTCAGCCGCTCGGACCGGGTGCGTAGCTCAGATGGTAGAGCAGCTGACTCTTAATCAGCGGGTCCACGGTTCGAGTCCGTGCGCACCCACCAAATCCTCCTAGATCGTTGATTTGACTTCCGGTCCGCCCCGCGGGGGCGGCGCACCGGTGATGGCATGCCGCGCCAGGTCTCGCTGGCTTGGCGGTGCGATTCGCCTTGGTCGGTTGTGTCCGCCTTGGAAACGGCTCCGCGCCGGCGCAAAACCACGGCAGAGCGCCGAATTGATCCAAAGGCGCTCTTCACAAGGCCCGCCGCGCCGCTTACATAGCGCCATTCACCCCTTGCCAACGGAGATGACCCGGAATGCCCTTCGGCCTTGATGCTTCGGCTTTTGCGGCGTTCTTTCAGGTTATCATGATCGATCTGGTGCTCGCTGGCGACAACGCGGTCGTCATCGGGCTTGCCGCTGCCGGACTGCCGGCCGACCTCCGCCGCAAGGCTATCCTCATCGGCATCATCGCCGCGACGATCCTGCGCATCTGTTTCGCCCTCATCACCACGCAGCTGCTGGCGCTGGGCGGCGGCCTGCTGATTGCCGGCGGCCTGTTGCTGCTGTGGGTATGCTGGAAGATGTACCGCGAGCTGTCGGTCTCGCACGAGGACGAGCATGAGGCGACCGAAGCGCTCGCCGATGCCGATCTCAATGCCGACGGCACAGTGGCCGGCAAGAGCAAGAAGAAGACGCTGAGCGCCGCGGTCTGGCAGATCATCATCGCCGACGTCTCGATGTCGCTCGACAACGTGCT
>JAEUMC010000894.1 GCA_016793415.1 Devosia sp.
CGGCTCCTTGCACTTGTAGAGCAGCTGGATTTCCGGGGCGACAACCGGCCAGCCCGACGCGGAGCGGGTGAAGACAGTGTCCCGAGGCCGCCGCACCGACAGCTCGCGCCGATAAGCCCATTGACCCTGCAGCTGCGCTTCCGCGACGATCTCGAAATCCCACAAGGTCTCGCCGTGACGGCGAAGCCAGAGGCTGAATGGTGGGGCAGGGAGCGCGGTTCCGGGCACGTAGACGGCCAGCTGCTTGTTGCGGGCGATGGCGATCTCGAAGCGATCGAGCATCGGGAGCAGGGCAGGCAGATCTGCCAGAAAGCAGCTGATCTCGATATCGGAATGCGGACGGCTGATCTCGCCTTGCCACAGATCGAGCGCCCAACCGCCGGCAATGCCCCAGGGCACGGCTGCCGTAGCCAGCCAGCCGACGAGTTCCGCGGGCTCAGTCTCGCGCCAGCGACCTGACATCAGAGCCCGCTCAGGCAGGTGGCTTCCCGTTTGCCCTGGATGAAGCCGGCGCGAGCCGAGGGAGCACGGGTGGCGAGATCCATCTGGTTGGTGCCCATGGCGGCGCGGGAATCGGGATCCGGGGTGATCACTTCGACACGGCTCCCCGCATTGCGCAGCCGCTCGACCTCGCTGGCGAGCTCCGCGCCAGGAGGCCGATGCAGGCCTTCGAACTGCCCCGGCGGCAGCGGCCCGGTTCGACCACTGAAGGGCGACAGCACGATGACGTTCCGGTAGCCCGCGGCGAGGTCGGCATTGTCGACCGAGCGCACGCCGCCGGAGATGTAGCGCGTGCCGTTGATCTGGTGCGTCGGTCCGGCGCCGGGGAGCGAGATGGCGGCGGTTGCCGCGTCCACCAGCGCGACCCCGGAGTTGCGGTCGAAGGTGGCGAGCTCGCCGGTGTCGGCGTTGACGGCGACGATGAGCAGCGGGCGCTCCGGCCAGTCGGGGCTCGGCAATCGCCGGGCCACCAGCGCCCGCCGTTGTTCCCCGATCTCGGGACCAAAGGCTGGGTCGCTCTCAATACCGTAAGCAGCCATGGCGCGCTGCAGTTCGGCCTGGGTGGCCGCGGCCGCCGAGATGGTCCGCATCCGCTCGAACACGGCTTCCATCCGCGGCCCAGCCGCCTGCGGTCTGGGCTGGCCCGCTGGCGGAATTGGCGGCGGGGCTAGCGTCGCGGCCAGAAGTTCGGCCGGCGGAATGCCGCTCAGCACCTGGGCGGCCGCATTGGCGCCGGCCGAGGTGCCGATCACCAGGTCGGCGATCTCGGTCAGGTCGAAGCCGGCCTCGGCGAGGCCGGCGACAATGCCGATCATCCACGCATTGCCGGCAGCGCCACCACCGCCGAGCACCAGGGCAAGGTTGTTTCGAGTCATCCCGATAGTGTTCCGCGCGGGGGCGCAGCTGTCCATCGAAAAGCAGAAGGGCCCGTTGCCGGGCCCTTCCAGATTCCGTCGATCGCTCCGGCGCTTAGGCCGAGTAGTACATCTCGTACTCGACCGGGTGGGGGGTGTGCTCGAACTTGATGACTTCCGTCATCTTCAGCTCGATGTAGCTGTCGATCTGGTCGTCATCGAACACGCCGCCGGCCTTGAGGAAGTCGCGATCCTTGTCGAGGGCCTCGAGGGCCTCGCGCAGCGAGCCGCAAACGGTCGGGATCTGCTTCAGCTCTTCCTTGGGCAGCTCGTACAGATCCTTGTCCATCGGGTCGCCCGGGTGGATCTTGTTCTTGATGCCGTCGAGGCCGGCCATCAGCAGCGCGGCGAAGCCGAGATAGGGGTTCGCCAGCGGATCGGGGAAGCGGACTTCGACGCGCTTCGACTTCGGCGACTGGCCGAAGGGAATGCGGCACGAAGCCGAGCGGTTGCGCGCCGAGTAGGCGAGCAGCACCGGAGCTTCGAAGCCCGGCACCAGGCGCTTGTAGCTGTTGGTGGTCGGGTTGGTGAAGGCGTTGATCGCCTTGGCGTGCTTGATCACGCCGCCGATGTAGTACAGCGCTTCCATGGAGAGGCCGGCATACTGGTCACCGGCGAACAGGGGCTTGCCGTCCTTCCAGATCGACTGGTGGCAGTGCATGCCCGAACCGTTGTCGCCGTAAACCGGCTTCGGCATGAAGGTCACGGTCTTGCCGTAAGCCTGGGCGACCTGCTGGATCACGTACTTGTAGATCTGCACGTCGTCGGCCGACTTGATCAGCGGGGCGAACTTGATACCCAGTTCGTGCTGGGCCGAGGCCACTTCGTGGTGGTGCTTTTCGACGGTGACGCCCATCGAGGCCATGGCGGCCAGCATTTCACCGCGCATGTCCTGCGCGCTGTCCAGCGGTGGCACCGGGAAGTAGCCCTTCTTCAGGCCGATATGGTGGCCGGTATTGCCCGACTCGTACTCGGTGTCGTTGTTGGTCGGCAGTTCCGAGTGATCGACCTGGAAGCCCACCTTGTAGGTGGTGTTCGAATAGCGGACGTCGTCGAAGATGAAGAATTCGGGCTCGGGGCCGAACACCACGGTGTCGCCGATGCCGAGTTCCTTGACGTAGGCCTCGGCCTTCTTGGCCGTGGTGCGCGGGTCGCGGTTGTACGGCTGGTAGGTGAGCGGCTCGAGAATGTCGCAGTTGATGGCGAGGGTCGGGGCGCCGAAGAACGGGTCGATATAGGCCGAGTTCGGATCGGGCATCAGCACCATGTCGGACTCGTTGATGGCCTTCCAGCCAGCGATCGAGGAACCGTCGAACATGGTCCCTTCCTCGAAGAGATCCTCATCGACGACCGTCACGTCCATGGTGACGTGCTGCAGCTTGCCGCGCGGGTCGGTGAAGCGGAGGTCGACGTACTTGATGTCCTCGTCCTTGATCTTCTTGAGGATGTCGCTTCCAGTGGTCATTAGGTTCCCCTGTGTAAGTCTGGAGTTGATGCTAGGGCAGGTAGACGCGCGAAGAGGTGCCCCTTAGAGCGCGTCGTCGCCGAATTCGCCGGTGCGGATGCGGATAGCCTGTTCGATTGAATAGACGAAGATCTTTCCGTCGCCGATGCGGCCGGTTTGCGCAGCCGTGCGGATCGCTTCGATCGCCTTTTCGGCGAGATCGTCGGGGCACACCACCTCGACCTTCACCTTGGGCAGGAAGTCGACGACATATTCCGCGCCCCGGTAGAGCTCGGTATGTCCCTTCTGACGGCCGAAACCCTTGGCTTCGGTGACGGTGATACCCTGCAGGCCAACTTCCTGCAGCGCTTCCTTCACTTCGTCGAGCTTGAACGGCTTTACGATAGCCTCGATCTTCTTCATTCAGGCCTCCAACAGGCACCGGTCGGGTGCCGCTCGGTTGTATGCAGGGTCCGTGCCAGCTCGCCAGCACGGGAGAAAACCTTGCCAAAATAAGCGCCTAGGACGAACATCTGATCCGCCGCACTAGGCGTGTCCGCTGCGGCATGCACAAAGAATGTGCATCACGCTGCCGATTTGCGCATTTCGGTGATCCGAAACGAGCAAACCGACAGTGGCAAAGATCGGTTTGCAGCGAAAGTGGGCAAATGCTCAGGGTGACGCGCTCATAGAGCTGTCTCGCCTCGCGCGAGGTGACGCGGGATCACAAATACCTCACATTGCGACGGTTTCGTCCTATGGAGTTCCCGATGGCCCACGGTTCAGGCCGCACCTATCTCGCTATTCCGGGCCCCTCCGTGGTGCCCGATCGCGTGCTCAACGCGATGCATCGGGCCTCGCCCAACATTTACGAGGGCGAGATCCTCGACATCACGTTCGGCGTGGTCGCAGATTTGAAACGCGTGGTGATGACCAGCCAGTACGTGGCGATCTACATCGCCAATGGGCACGGTGCGTGGGAAGCGGCGATATCCAACATGTTCTCGCGCGGCGATAGGGCACTGGTCGCCGCCACCGGGCGCTTTGGGCATGGCTGGGCCGAGGCGGTCGAGCGGATGGGCGTTGAGGTCGAGATGATCGATTTCGGCAGATCCGCGCCGGTCGACGCGAACCGCATCGCCGAGGCACTGGCCGCCGACAAAGGGAAGCAGATTCGTGCCGTGCTCGTTACGCATGTCGATACCGCCTCGTCGGCGCGCAGCGATATCGCAGCCATCAGGGCTGCCATCGACGCGACTGGTCATCCAGCGCTGCTGGCCGTTGACGCCATCGCCACGGTCGGATGCGACGAGATGCGGATGGACGAGTGGGGCATCGACGTTCTGGTCGGGGCCTGTCAGAAGGGCCTGATGCTGCCGCCCGGGTTGGGTTTTGTGTGGTTCTCCGACCGCGCGCTTGCGGTTTCGCAGCGTGCCGGCCTCTCGACGCCGTACTGGGACTGGCGGCCCAGAGGCCTAGCCCAAGAGTTCTACCAGCTTTTTGGCGGCACGGCGCCCACCGCGCACCTGTTCGGCTTGCGGGAAGCCCTCACGATGATCCTCGAGGACGAGGGCCTACCGCAGGTGTGGGAGCGGCACGAGACGCTGGCGCACGCGGTATGGGCGGCTTTTGACGCCTGGGGCAGAGGCAACGACGTGATTGGCCTCAACATGGCTGACCCCAACTGCCGTGGCCGCTCGGTGACTGCGGCACGGATCGGCAATGGCGGGGCCGGTGCACTGCGGAAATGGCTCGAGGTCGAGGCAGGCGTGACTTTGGGAATTGGTCTGGGCATGGCGATGCCGACTGATCCTGCCTATGCCGACTTTCTGCGCGTCGCACATATGGGGCACGTCAATGCGCACATGTTGCTCGGAGCGCTGGCGACCATGGAAGCGGGAATGCAGGCTCTCGAGATCCCGCATGGCTCCGGCGCGATCGAAGCAGCTGCATCTGCCGTCGGCCGGCGGGCCGGACGCCGCTGAACCGGCCAAACGCCCTTTGACCTTCCCCAATTCTTCACATATATGCACGCGACCCGGCCGACGGGGCACCTTGCGGGTGTGGCGGAACTGGTAGACGCACTGGATTTAGGTTCCAGCGCCGCAAGGCGTGGAGGTTCGAGCCCTCTCACCCGCACCAGAGCTTGCCAGCGCGACTGCCAGCGACTTCGGCCAAACGAGTTTTGAAGAGACAACGGGATACCCCAATGCAGGTCACAGAAACCCTCAACGAGGGCCTCAAGCGCAAACTCTCCCTGGTCATCCCCAAGAAGGATCTCAGCGACCGGCTGGATGCGCGGCTCGATGAGCTCAAGGGCACCGCGAACATCAAGGGTTTCCGCCCCGGCAAGGTGCCGACTGCGCACCTGAAGAAGGTCTATGGCCGCTCCGCCATGTCGGGAGTGCTGTCGGACGCGATCAACTCGACCGTGTCCAAGACCCTCGATGACCGTTCCGAGCGCGCCGCGACGCAGCCGAAGGTCGACCTGCCGGAAGACCAGGAAGTGATCAACAAGGTGCTGGACGGCGATGCCGACCTGAACTTTGACGTCAGCTACGAAGTGCTGCCGCCGGTCACCCTGATGGACTTCAAGACCCTCGCCGTCGACAAGCCGGTGGTGGAGCTCGACGAGAAGGACGTGGACACCGAAGTGCAGCGCGTATTCGCGCAGCAGCGTGGCTACGAGGAAAAGGGTGAGGACGGCGTCGTCGAGAATGGCGACCGTCTCGGCCTCAGCTTCAAGGGCACGATCAAGGGCGAGGCTTTCGCCGGCGGCTCTGCCGACCACGCGCACCTGACGGTCGGTTCGGGCGAGTTCATCCCGGGCTTCGAAGAGCAGCTCGTGGGCATGAAGAAGAACGAGACCAAGACCGTCAAGGTCACGTTCCCCAAGGACTACGCGCAGGACGAACTGGCCGGCAAGAAGGCCGAGTTCGAAGTTACCATCCTTCACATCGACGGCCCGAAGGCCGGTGAGCTCAACGACGAGTTCGCCAAGAACCTCGGCCTCGAGAACGTCGCTGCTCTGCGCGACGCGGTGAAGGACCAGATGAAGGCCGCGCTCGACTCCATGGGCCGCCAGGCGATCAAGCGCCAGATCCTCGACCAGCTCGACGAAGGCCACAAGTTCGCAGTTCCCGAGCAGCTGGTGGAGGCCGAGTTCAACACCATCTGGCAGCGCGTCGTCCACGAGGTCGAGCATCACGGCAAGTCCTTCGAGGACGAG
>JAEUMC010000920.1 GCA_016793415.1 Devosia sp.
AGGCGGAGAGAAAGGCGCAGACCGCGCCGACCAGCGCCGACACCCACATGGCTTTCACCATGTAGTCGTAGCTGAAGGGGACGAGCAGCTCCTCGATCATTTCGTATCCGGGGATTTGCTCGGCGACGCCGGCTTGCTGCCGCCGTTCTCGCCATAGAACACGACCGGACGTTCGTCGTCGGTGAGTACGGTGACGCGACGCTGGTCCTTGTCGTCGTGGAGATCCTCGCCGGCGAGCTGGAAATGCCGGAGTACCCCGCCAAACGCCTTCTCGAGGTTGGCCTGAGTGAACACCTCGGCAGTGGGGCCGAAGGCCAGCACGGTGCGGTTGACCAGCACCACCTGGTCGCAGAAATCCGGCACGCTGCCCAGGTTATGGGTCGAGACCAGCATCAGGTGGCCCTGGCTGCGCAATTCCTGCATCAGCGCGATGATCGCTGCTTCGGTCTGCACGTCGACGCCGGTGAACGGCTCGTCGAGGAGGATGATCCTGCCTTCCTGGGCGAGCGCCCGGGCGAGGAACACCCGCTTCTTCTGTCCGCCCGACAGCTCGCCGATCTGCCGCTTGCGGTAGTCGCTCATGCCGACCCGGGCCAGCGATTGCTCCACCAGTTCGCGGTCGCGCGCCGAAGGCATACGGAAAAAGCCCATATGCCCCTGCCGCCCCATCATCACCACGTCCTCGACCAGGACGGGAAAGTTCCAGTCGACTTCCTCGGCCTGCGGCACGTAGGCGACGATGTTGCGTTTCAGCGCGTCGCGGACCGGCAACCCGGCGATCCGCACCGTACCGGCGATTGGCTGCACGAACCCCATGATCGCCTTGAACAGGGTGGACTTGCCGCTGCCATTGACCCCGACGAGTCCGGCAATGGTGCCGGCGCCGAGCCCGAAGGTCGCGTCACGCAAGGCGACGTTGCCGTTGGGATAGGCGACGGTGACCGCTTCGACCTCGAGGCTCGGTTGCGGTGCCGGGTTCCACGCCTCGTGCGGGACGTTGGCGGTCAAAGTCACTTCCCAAACCCCTTGGCGATGGTGTCGACGGTGACTTCCAGCAGCTTGAGATAGGTGGGCGTCGGGCCGTCTGCCTCGCTGAGGGAGTCGACGTAGAGAATGCCACCATACGCGGCGCCGGTTTCCTTGGCGACTTGCTTGGCCGGCTTGTCGGAGACCGTGCTTTCCGAAAACACCACCGGGATCTGGTTGGCGCGGACCGCGTCGATCACCTTGCGGACCTGCTGTGGCGTGCCCTGCTGGTCGGCATTGATCGGCCAGAGGTAGAGCTCCCGCATCTGATAGTCGCGCGCCAGATAGCTGAAGGCGCCCTCACTGGTGACCAGCCAGCGCTGTTCGGCCGGGATCTGCTCGAGACGGGCGCGCAGCGGCGCATCGAGCGCCTTGATCTCGGCTGAGTAGGCTGCGGCGTTGGCGTCATAGGTCGCGGCGTTTGCCGGGTCATACTGCACCAGCGCCTTGCGGATGTTTTCGACATAGAGCAGTGCGTTGTTGGGCGACATCCAGGCATGCGGGTTGGGCTTGCCGGTATAGGGGCCTTCGCCGATGCTCATCGGCTCTACCTCGTCGCTCACCACCACCTGCGGCACGTCCTTCACGTTCTCGAAGAACTTCGCGAACCACTGCTCGAGGTTCATGCCGTTCCACAGCACCAAATTGGCGCCCTGCGCCCGGACGATATCGCGCGGCCCAGGCTGGTAACCGTGGATCTCCGCCCCCGGCTTGGTGATCGACTCGACCACTGCGGCGTCGCCGGCGACGTTCCGCGCGATGTCGGCGATGATGGTGAATGTCGTCACCACCTTGAACTTTTCTGCCGCCAGCGCAGGCAGGGGGAGGATCGCAATGGCAGCAACGAGCAGGGCGCTGAACGAGCGGCGGCTGAACATGAGTTTCTCCAAAAGGCTCTGGTGCGGCTAGAACAGGGTGCCGCCAAAATCGACGAGCAGCTTCACATTGAGCGCGGCGATCACCACCGCGATGACACTGGCGAAAACCACCAGCCATAGGGGGGCGACGAGCGCGCCCATCTTCTTCTTGTCCGCCGTGAACATCACCAGCGGGAACACGGCGAAGCTGAGCTGCAGGCTCAGCACCACCTGGGTCAGGATCAGCAGCTGGCCGGTGCCCTGCTGGCCGAACCAGATGGTGACCCCGGCCGCCGGAATGATGGCGATGGCGCGGGTGATCAGGCGGCGCGCCCATGGCGCGAGGCGGATCTTCAGAAATCCTTCCATCACGATCTGGCCGGCGAGCGTCGCGGTGACGGTCGAGTTGATGCCACAGCAGAGCAACGCGATGCCGAACAGGGTGGGGGCGATGGCAAGCCCGAGCAGCGGCGACAGCAGGTTATGCGCCTCGCCGATCTCGGCGACCGTGGTGTTGCCCACGGCATGGAACGTAGCGGCGGCGAGGATCAGGATCGAAGCGTTGATCAGCAGCGCGAACATCAGCGCCACCGTCGAGTCGATGGTGGCGAACTTCAGCGCCTCGCGCTTTTCCGGCAGCGTCTCGCCATAGGCGCGGGTCTGCACGATGCCCGAGTGCAGGTAGAGATTATGCGGCATCACGGTGGCGCCCAGGATGCCGAGCGCCAGGTAGAGCATTTCGGGGTTGGTGACGATCTCGGTGGTCGGCGCAAAGCCGCGGATCACCTCGCCCCAGTTCGGGTCGGCCAAGGCGACCTGCACGGCAAAGCACACCGCGATGACCCCCAGCAGGGTCATGATCAGC
>JAEUMC010000965.1 GCA_016793415.1 Devosia sp.
ATACGCTTGCCCAGCAACTGGTCGAGATGCTGCCGCTCGCGCTCTGGATCGTCGGTGGCGTTGCACATGAAAATGGCGATGCCCCGGTCGGCGAACACCTCCTCCAGTGCCTGGAAGATCGGCAGGGTGAAGCGGCCGAACGAGTCGGTGGAGAGCACCCCGACGGTCATCGACCGGCTGCGATGCAGGCTCTGCGCCATGTCGTTTGGCCGGTAGCCGATCTCGCGCGCCACCGCCGTCACCTTGTCGCGGGTTTCCTGCCTGAGCCGGCCATTGGAGTTGAGCGCCTTCGACGCCGTGCCGATCGATACCCCGGCGATCCGCGCCACGTCGCGAATGGTGGGGCCGTGACGGCCGGTGCGTTCGGTTGGCGGTGGGGCGGAATCGTCAGTCATGGCGGGGTCCTACTTCACGGCTCCCGCGAGGAGGCCCGAAACATAGTACTTCTGCAACATCAGGTAGATGCCGACGCAGGGGATAACCGAGATCGTCACCCCGGCCTGCAGCATGCCCCAGTCGGTACCGCCGAGGCTGCTCTCGGTGCGCGCCGCGGCGAGGATCAGCGGCAGCGTGAAGGTATCCTGCCGGTTCATCATCACCAGCGCGCCGAGGAACTCGTTCCACGAAGTGATGAAAGCGAACAGCGCCACCGTGATCATCGCCGGCACCACCGAAGGCAGGCAGATGCGCATCAGCACCTGGAACGAGTTGCAGCCGTCGATCACTGCCGCTTCCTCGAGCTCCATCGGCACCGCCTCGAAGGCGTTGCGCATGATGTAGAGCGAGAACGGCAGCTGGATCGCGGTATGGATGATGGCGAGACCAACCAGCGAGTTAGTGAGCTTCAACTGCGCGAACATCAGGAAAATCGGCGTCAGCAGCGCCTGGTAGGGAATGATCAGCGCCAGGAGCAGGAAGACGAACAGCAGCTCCTTGCCCGGGATCGGGAAGCGCGCCAGCGCGTAGCCGGCCGGCACGGTGAGCAGCAGCGAGAAAGCGATCGCCATGAAGGCGGTGCCGAAGGAGTTGAGCAGGTAGACCGGCAGCCCGGCCTGGTAGACCCAGAGCTTCAAATAGCTGTCGAGACTCCAGCTCTGCGGTACATAGGTCGGCGGCACCGCGGCGGCTTCGGCGGTCGATTTCACCGAAGCCAGCACCGAGGCCACCAGCGGCGCCAGCATAACGACGCAGATGAAGAGGCACGCCGCGCCGACCAGGTACTTTGTCCGGCTGCGCCAGAACCGAGCCAGCACCCCGGTGCCTGCCATGCTCTCGTTCATGCTCTGGGCGAGATCGGCACTCATCAGGCATGGCTCCGGCGAGTCAGCAGCATCTGGATGATGGTGAAGACCAGAATGATCACGGCGAGGATCAGCGACAAAGCCGCGCCATAGCCGAGCTTCAGGTAGGGGAAGGAGTTGAGGTAAACGTAGAACACCGAGGTGGCGGTGAGGTTCTGCGGCTGCCCGGCGGTCATGATGTAGAACTGGTCGAAGGCCAGCAGCGAACCGATCACCGAGATCAGCGTCACCAGCAGCACCGTGCGCAGCGTCAGCGGCAGCGTCACCTGGGTCAGCCGTTGCCATGGACTTGCGCCATCGACCATCGCCGCTTCGGAGACTTCCGGCGGGATCGCCTGGATCGCGGCGACGAACAGGATCATGCCGAAACCGAGCACCTTCCACACCACCGAGACGATGATCGCCCAGTTGGAGCGGTCGGCATCGACGCCGAGCCAGATCACCGCCTTGTCGATCAGCCCGAGATCGAGCAGCAGCCGGTTGACGAAGCCGTAGTCGGTGGAGAACAGCCAGTACCAGAGGAGGCTCGAGGCCCCGAGCCCGATCACCACCGGCACGAACACCACCGCGCGGGTGAAGCGGCGGAGCGGCGTGTTCTTCACGGTCAGCAGCGCGATCGCATAGCCGCCGATCATCAGGATCGGGGTGATCAGCAGCGTGTATTTGAGCGTGAAGCCGAGCGACACCCAGAACTGCTTGTCGTTGAAGGCCTTGGTGAAATTGTTGAACCCGATGAATTTGGGCGGCGTGATCAGCGACCAGGAGTTGAGCGACACCCACAGCATCTGCCCCAGCGGCCAGGCAGTGAAGGCGGCAACGAACGCCAGCGCCGGCGCGAGGTAGAGAAGGCCGGTGAGCCGATTGGATCTGGTCGAGTAGATGCTCATGGGCCGCACTCGCGGGAGGAGGGAAGTGAGCGGCGCTCCGCCCGTCGCGAAGCGCCGCCAGGATGCGGAACCGGACTTACTCGGCC
>JAEUMC010000968.1 GCA_016793415.1 Devosia sp.
GGCAATCAGGTCGAGCATGATCTCGATGGCGCGCTCGGCCATCGGGGCGAGCGGCACCCGCACCACGGTCAGCGGCGGCGCGAGGAGTTCGGCGAAATCGAAATCGTCGATGCCGACGATCGACAGGTCGCGCGGCGCCGCCAGCCCCAGATCGTGCAGCGCATGCAGCGCGCCCAGCGTCATCATGTTGGAGATCGACAGCAACGCCGTCGGCGGGTCGGCCGACCGCATCGCCGCGGCCACGCTGGTGGCGGCCAGCGCCTGATCGTAATCGCCCTTGAGCAGCAGACCGGGCTCGACCGCGAGCCCGGCGCGCCGATGCGCGTCGAGATAACCGGCGAGGCGGTCCTTGCTGGTCGCGAGTTCGGCAATGCCGGTGAGGACGGCGATGCGGCGGTGGCCGAGGCCGATCAGGTGCTCGGTTGCCATGCGGGTCGCGGCGATATTGTCCAGCTTGACGACATTGTAGGCGAGCCCCTCGACATACATGTCGAGCAGGACTGTGGGCACGTGGATCTCCCCCTTCAGCCGTTCGCCGTGTTCGGCGTCGGAGCGGGTGGGAATGATGATCAGCCCGGCCACCCGCTGCTGGCGCAGCAGCCGCAGGATCTGGTTCTCGCGCTCGGAATCCTGCCCGGTGGAAAACACCATCGAGAGATAGCCGGCATTGAGGCAGACGTTCTCGATGATGCGGGCCACGGCTGCGAAATGCGGGTTGGTGATCGAGGGGACGATGAGGCCGATCAGCCGCGACTGCCCGCTCCTCAGGCTCTGCGCCGCGCCATGCGGGATGTAGCCCAGCTCGCGCACCGCCGCCTCGACCTTGGCGATCACATCGGCACTCACCGGTGCCGACCGGTTCAGCGCCGCCGATGCCGTGGAAATGGCTACGCCTGCATGCCTTGCCACGTCGCGAATGGTTGCCAAGCCGAATCTCCAATCGCCATGGCTCTTGCCAAGCGCGTGGCAAAGTGCTGTATACGAAACGTTTCGACTTCGCAAATGACCGGCGACGGATGGAGGGATGCTCCAGCCGGCGCATCATCAGGCCAGCGACACGAAACGTTTCGACCGGAGGATCGGTCAACGATAAGCGCCGGATGGCGCGGAGGGAGGATTGAATATGTTCAGGATTTCACGCCGCAACCTGTTGGTGTCATCGGCAGCATTGGCGGCGGGCGCCGGCCTGGGGCTCGGCCGAGCCGCGGCACAGTCTGACGTCACCGCGACGCTCAAGCTGCAGACCTTCGGTGGCGACGCCGAGCTTGCGGGCATCAACAGCGCCATTCAGCGCTTCAACAAGGCCTACCCCAACGTCACCGTCGAGGTGTCGATCGACCCGATCTCCACCGGCTGGGGCGACTACGTCACCAAGGTGCTCGGCCAGTTTACCTCGGGCTCGGCCGCCGATGTCTATGGCACCGCAATCGAGACCTTCCAGGCGTTCTCGGCCCGCGGCCTGTTCCTGCCGCTCAACGATTTCGTCGCCGCCAATTCCGGCTTCTCGGATTTCGCGCCCAGCCTGTTCGAACAGGGTTCGTACAAGGGGAACATCAACTACATCCCCATCGGCTGGAACAACATCATGATCAACTACAACCGCGACCTGTTCGACAAGGCAGGCGTGGCCTACCCGGCGCGCGGCTGGACCTGGGAGCAGTTCCGCGAGACGGCCAAGGCGCTCACCGTCAAGGACGGCTCGGGCACCGTCACCCAGTTCGGCTATGAAGTGCCAAACCAGAACTTCTTCGTCCAGCCATGGTTCTTCTCCAACGGCACGGGCGTCTTGAATGCCGACTGGACGGCGTCCAACATGCTCGATCCCAAGGTCGCCGAGACGCTGCAGTTCCTCTACGACCTGATCCATGTCGACGGCGTGTCGCCCATTCCGGGCGCCGAGACGCTGGACAACCAGTTCATGGCCGGCCAGGTGGCGATGATCAGCCGCGGCCAGTGGATCGTCCAGAACGCCAAGAAGAACAACGTCAACATGGACATCGCCATCCCGCCGATGAAGGAGAAGGAAGCGACCGTCATCGGCTTCGGCGCCTATGCGATCGCCAAGTCGGCGCCCAATGCCGATCTCGCCAAAGCGCTGGTGCTCGAACTCACCAGCGAGGAGACGCAGCGCGAGCAGGGCGAACGTGGCGGCGGCGTACCGGGCCGCAAATCGGCGGCCTCGAGCGAAGCCTTCCTCGCCTTCCCGCCCAGCGCCTTCCTCTATTACGAGACGCTGCCGTTCACCACGGCCGTCCCCTCGCCGGCCAATTTCCAGGAAGTCGAGAAAATCTTCATCCGGCACTACACCGCGATGATGTCGGGCCAGGAAACCATTGCCGACGGCACCAAGGCCGCCGACGCCGAACTCAACGAGTCCTTCGCCCGCCTGAAGCAGCAGCTGGGCGGCTGAGTTCCTCCCGTGGGAGGGGGGCGATCGGCTGAAGCAGACGGCCCCCTCCCATCCTCCCCCATGAAGGGGGAGGTGCCCTGCCGGTGAGCGTGGCACAATCGAAGACAGAGCCCCGCCTCTTCACCTCCCCCTTCATGGGGGAGCCGGGAGGGGCCGTCTCCATCAGTCGGGTTGAGAGCGGAAACACCGTGACCACAGCAAGCATGAGCGCAGCACGAAAGCCCTCAGATCTCCGCCGCACACAGGCGCGGACCGGCTATCTGTTCGTCTTGCCCACCTCGGTGCTCTACCTCACCTTCGTGCTCGCGCCGGTGGTACTGACCGTCATCCTCAGTTTCGCCTACTACGACCCGATGCTCGGCTCGCGCTGGGTGGGGTTCGAGAATTTCCAGCGCTTCTTCACCGATCGTCGCTCGCTCGAGATCCTGTGGAACACGCTGCGCTTCACCTTCTTCGCGGTGAGCTTCAACGTCTCGATCGGGCTGATCCTGGCGCTGGCGCTCAACCGCGCGATGCCGGGCTGGCTGCTCTACTTCTTCCGGCTCGCCTTCTTCCTGCCGGTGATCATCGCGGCAGCGTTCGTGTCGATCGTCTGGAGCTATTTCTTCGGCGACGACCTCGGGGTGATCAACTACTTCCTGCGCCTCGTCGGTCTGCCGGCGGTGCGCTGGCTGACCGATGCCTCGACCGCCATGACCTCGATCATCATCATGGACGTGTGGAAGAACACCGGCTTCTTCATGATCATCTTCATCGCCGCGCTGCAGGGCGTGCCGAAGAACATCATGGAAGCGGCAGTGATGGACGGCACGCCGGCCTGGCGGCAGTTCTTCCGCATCACCCTGCCCTACATCTCGCCGGTGGTGTTCTTCTGCATCGTCTATGCCTCGATCGGCGCGCTGCAGGTCTATGAATCGATCGTCATCCTGACCCAGGGCGGGCCGGGCGATGCGACGCGCTCGCTCTCGATCCTGATCGTCGAGCAGGGTTTTGGCAGCTTCCAGATCGGTTATGCGGCCGCCATCTCGGTGGTGATGACGGTGATCATCCTCATCATCACCGCCATCCAGCAATTGCTGTCGCGCAAGTGGGTGCAGCGATGAACACTGCCATGCAGACCCAGGCCGCCAAGCGCTGGCTCGACTACACCATCATCGCCGTCATCGCGGTGCTCGCCATCGGCATGCTGCTGCCGTTCCTGTGGCTGTTCTCGGTGTCGTTCAAGCCGGTGTCGGAGGCCTACAAGCTGCCACCGACCTTCTGGCCGACCAGCCTCGATCTCTCCAACTACGCTGCCGTGCTCGCCTCGCGGGTGCCGTTCCTCCAGATCTACGGCAACTCGCTGCTGATCGCGGTGGTAGTGACGGTGGGGCAGATGATCACCTGCACGCTCGCCGCCTTCGCTTTCGCCCGGCTGGAGTTCCGCGGCCGCGACACGCTGTTCGTCATCCTCCTGATCGGGCTGATGTTCCCGGCGCAGGTGACGATCCTGCCGATCTATCTCGGCTATGCCCAGGTCGGGCTGATCAACCAGCCGATCGGGCTCGGGCTGATGTACCTCACCTCGAGCTTCGGGGTGTTCCTGATGCGCCAATTCATGCTGAGCCAGCCCAAGGCGCTGGAGGAAGCGGCGCTGATGGATGGCGCGGGCTACCTCAAGATCTTCTGGCGCATCTCGCTGCCGCAGCTGAGGCCGGCGCTCTCGGCTCTCGGCATCATCACCTTCACCCAGACCTGGAACTACTATTTCCAGGCCCGCGTGCTGCTCGGCCGCGAGACCTCGATGACCCTGCCGGTCGCGATGGACGTGCTGCGCGGCTATCTCGGCTCGGGCAGCCTGTCGCTGGTGATGGCGGCAATGAGCATGTCCATCCTGCCGGTCGTGCTGCTTTTCCTCGTCGCCCAGAAGTTCGTGATCGAAGGCATCACGATGAGCGGCATCAAGAACTAAGAACCAGGATTTTGGATCTCATGTGGGACGATCTCGCCTCCATCGACGCGCGCTTTCACTATGCCGGCGAGCGCTCCCGCTACCTTGCCTTCCCGCTGGGCGGCATCGGCTCGGGCGGCTTTTCCATCTCGGGCAGCGGCCGGCTGATCGACTGGTCGCTGCGCAACCGGCCGGCGCTGCAGAGTTACAACGGTTACTCGCACTTCGCCATCAAGGCGGAAAAGGACGGCGCGCTCGTCGATGCCCGGGTGCTCAACGGCCCTTACGACCTCAACCCGGCGGGCGCGCCGGGGATGCGCAAGATGTTCGACGGCTTCGGCCATGGCGCCAACCGCCAGACCCTGGTCGGCGTCCCGCATTTCCGCAACGTCGATTTCTACGGGCGCTTCCCCACCGCCGACCTCGTCTTTTCCGACGAGCGCTTCCCCGGTGGTGTCCGCATGACGGCGTTTTCGCCATTCATCCCACACGAGGATCGCGACAGCTCGATGCCGGTGGCCATGCTGGAGTTCGAGATCGTCAACAGCAGCGCCGACACGCTGACCTACACGCTGGGCGGTACGCTGGGGAATTACGGCGCCAACAGCGGCCGGAACAGTTTCCGGCAGGCGGGCGGCATCAGCGCCATGCACCTCACCTCCGATGACCCCGACATCAAGGAGACCGAGCGCGGCGACCTCAGCATCGCCACCGACGCCGAACTGGTCGAGCACACCGACTATCACTTTCGCGGCCAGTGGTTCGATGATCTCGCCGTCTACTGGAAGGAGTTCGCCCGCCCCGGGCCGCTGCCGACCCGGCATTACGACATGCCGCGCACCCGCCACATGTATTTCCAGCCCGAGCACACGACGCTCGCGGCAAAGGTCACCGTGCCATCAGGCGAACGCCGCACCGTGCGCTTTGCCATCGCGTGGAATTTTCCCAAGGGCGACGTCTACTGGGCCTGGCGCCCCAAGCCCGACGGCGTGATCCCCGATCGCCCGACGCCAAGCTGGACCAACTACTACGCGACGCAATGGGCGGACTCGCTGGCGACCGCCACCGATGCGCTGACCCGCTGGGACGAATTGAAGCGGCGCACCCTGGCGTTCCGTGACGGCCTGTTCGGCAGCACGCTGCCGGCAGAAGTGAAGGACGCGGCGAGCTCGACGCTGGCGCTGCTCCGCACCGCCACGGTGATCCGCCTCGAGGGTGGAGAACTCTGGGCCTGGGAAGGTCAGCACACCGCCGACGGCTCCTGCGAAGGCACGTGCACGCATGTGTGGAACTACCAGCAGGCGCTGGCGCACCTGTTTCCGGCGATCGAGCGCACGCTGCGCGAGACCGAGTTCACCTACAACATGCTGCCCTCGGGCGGGCTGACCTTCCGGCAGAAGCTGCCGCTCGGCAACGGCTTCGACATTATCGGCCCCTGCGCCGACGGGCATTTCGGCGCCGTCATCAAGACGTTTCGCGATTGGAAGCTGAGCGGCGACACCGACTGGCTGCGCCGCTACTGGCCGCGGGTGAAGCGCGCCATCGAATATGCCTGGAGCGAGGAGAACCCCGACCGCTGGGATCCCGAGCAGAGCGGCATCCTCTCCGGACGCCAGCACCAGACCCTCGATATGGAGCTGTTCGGGCCCAACTCCTGGCTCGGCTCGATGTATGTGGCGGCGCTGCTCGCCACCTCGGAGATGGCCGCTGTCATTGGCGACGATGAGCTTGCCGCGAAGACTGCGCGGATGGGCGAGGCCGGCGCCGCCTATATCAACCAGGAACTCTTCAACGGCCGCTGGTTCGTCCAGAAGATCGACCTTTCCGACAAGTCGGTGCTCACCCCGTTCGATGTCGGCCGGGCCGCCGGGGTGCTCGCCGACAGCTTCATGGACGTCTACTGGTCCGACGAGTTCGGCGAGATCAAGTACCAGATGGGCGAGGGCTGCATCTCCGACCAGATCCTCGGGCAGTGGCATGCCGAAGTCGCCGGCATTGGGCGCTTCCTGGACAAGGGCCGGATCGAGACGGCGCTCCGCTCGGTCTACACCAACAACTTCCGCCCCAGCCTCGCCGATCATTTCAACCCGTGCCGCAACTATGCCTTCGAGGATGAGGGCGGGTTGCTGATTGCCACCTATCCCGAAGGCATCCGCCAGCCGATGGTCGCCGCGCCCTATGCCGAGGAAGTGTGGACCGGCATCGAATACATGTCGGCCTCGCACATGATCATGCACGGGCTAGTCAAGGAAGGCCTCGACATCGTCCGGGCCGCCCGCGACCGCCATGACGGCTCGGCGCGCAACCCGTGGAACGATATCGAATGCGGCTCCTACTACGCCCGCTCGATGTCGGCCTGGCAGCTGGTCAATGCCTGCTCCGGCCTCGAAGCCGACTTCGTTGCCGGCACGCTGAGCTTTGCCCCGAAGCTCCAAGGTGACTTCCGCCTGTTCTGGTCGGCCGGCGCCGCCTTCGGCACGCTGACCCGCGCCGGCAGCGAAACCAGTATCGAACTGCTCGGCGGAGCGCTCAAGCCCGGCCTAGAGATCATCGTCGACGGCCGCGCCATCGCCGCCCCGTCACCCGTAGTGACCCACGAGTAAGCCATGGCCGAAATCCAGCTCAAATCGGTGACCAAGAGCTTCCAGTCGCTGGAAGTGATCCATGGCATCGACCTCACCATCAAGGATGGCTCGTTCACCGTGTTCGTCGGCCCGTCCGGCTGCGGCAAGTCCACCCTGCTGCGGATGATGGCGGGGCTCGAAGAGGTGACCGGCGGCGAGGTGCATATCGATGGCGCCCGCTGCGATCACCTGCTGCCCTCGGCCCGGGGCATGGCGATGGTGTTCCAGTCCTACGCACTCTACCCGCATATGAGCGTAGAGCAGAACCTGCGCTTCGGGCTCGAAAACCAGCGGCTCGCCAAACCCGAGATCGCGGCGCGGGTGACCAAGGCCGCCGATATCCTGCAGATCAAGCACCTGCTCGCCCGCCGGCCCAACCAGCTGTCGGGCGGCCAGAGCCAGCGCGTCGCCATCGGCCGCGCCATCGTCAAGGAGCCCAAGGCATTCCTGTTCGACGAGCCGCTTTCCAATCTCGACGCCGAGCTGCGGATCAAGATGCGCAGCGAGCTGATCGCGCTGCATCAGCGGCTTGGCTCCACCATGATCTACGTCACGCACGACCAGGTCGAAGCGATGACCATGGCCGACCAGATCGTGGTGCTGAACGAAGGCCGCATCGAACAGGTCGGCAGCCCGGTCGAGCTTTATGCGCAGCCCAACAACCTGTTCGTTGCCCATTTCATCGGCGCGCCGCCGATGAACACGCTGAAGGGCCGGCTGCGGCGCGTTGCGGACGGGGCCGCGGTGGAACTCGCCTCCGGCGCGGTGATCCCCCTGCCCGGCCGCCGGTTCGATTTCGTCGATGGCGCCGCCGTGACGCTGGGCATACGTCCGGAGCACGCCGAACTCGGGGAAAGCCCCTTCGAGGTCACTGCCAACACCACCGAGGTGCTCGGCTCGGGAACAATCGTTCACGCCCGCGACGGCGCCGGCAACGACTTCGCCATCGCGCTGCGCGGCATCAGCCGCGTCGGCGTGAACGACAAGCTCGCCATCCGGTTCCCCGAACATTTCGTGCATCTGTTCAACGAAGCCGGACAGACCATCGGCGCGCTGCCGGACTGGCGAGCCGCCTATCTCAACTAGCTTCCCACGGTCGCGGCACTACGGCCGGGCCGTTTGCCAATGCGGGGCCAGACGGGAACGGGCCGTGTAAAACCAGCTGTAAATCGGCCTGCTGCGGCAAGGCGCAAGGAGGTCCGAAGGCCCTGGCTGGTGGATTGGAGCGGGTGAAGGGAATCGAACCCTCGTCGTAAGCTTGGGAAGCTTCTGCTCTACCATTGAGCTACACCCGCGACGCGGTTGTATGTGCCGGAGTGCAGCGCAGGCGTCAAGGTGGTGTTGGCGCGCCGAGTGTCCAGCATGCCGTATGAGGCTTCCACCCAATCCCTGCCGGCCCTATGGTGGCGAGGTGGAGGATTGTAGATTGGGCTTCATTTACTGGATCGCGTCTTATCCGAAGTCGGGAAATAGCTGGGCGCGGGCCTTTCTGACTTCGCTCATCACCGAGGGTGCACTTACTGCGACCGGAAAATCTCCTCAGGTCATCCCCGACGAAAACCTCGGCCGCTTCTACAAGCCATTCCTGAAGAAGCCATTCGAGGCCGCGAGCGCCGCTGAACTGGCGGCGATCCGGCCACGCGCGCATCGCATGATCGCCAGCAAGTCGCAGAACTTTGCCCTCGTGAAAACGCACGCGCTGTTGGGCGTTCATCATGGCACACCGACGGTTACCTTCGATGTCACGGCGGGCGCCATCTACCTCGTGCGAAATCCGCTGGATGTCGCCGTCACGTATAGTGAGCACAGGAAGAAAGACCTCGACGATACCATCGCGGCGATGAACGACAGCGAGCGGATAGCGAGACGCCTTCCCAATCGCTCCTACGAAATCATCGGATCCTGGAGCGAGAACGTTGCGTCCTGGACCAAGCCGCACGACCGCATCCTGGTGCTTCGCAATGAGGATATGCTGAATGACCCGGACGCCGAGTTCCGCCGCATGGTGCAGTTCCTGAGGATGGACGTGAGCGCCGATCAGCTGGCGCGCGCCCTGGAGAAGTCACGGTCTGCTGCGGACGCCTCGGGCAGATGGCGGACCGTATTGACCGAAGCGCAGGTCGCCCAACTGGTCAGTCGCCACGAGGTCACCATGAAGCGCTTCGGTTACTGGCAGGACGAGTTCGATAGCCTGATCGGCCGGCAAACCACTGCCGCAGCAAACTTTCCGTAACGCTCAGAGCGCCGGCAGCGATCGGCTCACCAGGAACCCCAGGACGAGCAGCAACTCGTGCGAACTGGTGAAGTGCACCCGGCTGGCTCGTGACAGGTTCTCGGCGAGGCTGCGATTGGGAGCCG
>JAEUMC010000983.1 GCA_016793415.1 Devosia sp.
CGAGACCGCCGTGCCGCAGCCCTTTCCCGCCTCGCTCGACGGTACCATGACCAACTTCGTGAGAGTCCTGCCGGCCCTGTTGCTGCTGCTCGGTTTCGCCGCTCCTTCGCTGGGCGCTCCGCTATCTCCGGAATTCCGCTCCCTCGCCATCGGCGAGACCGCCACTACGCTGAGCACCGAAGGCTACGAGGCCTTTGCCTGCGGCTCCAATGGCGGCCCGCCGCTCAAGCACATCGGCGGCTGGACCGATTACGCCCTATGCGCCCCCGACGAGCGCGGACTGCACGAGGTCTATGTCGAGTTCGGTCGCCGCGTCGGTAAGCTCGCCGAACGCTTTCACGACCAGTATGGCGAGGAGCTCTGGCTGCAGCGGTTCGGCGGCACCCGGCTCGCCAACTTCCCCGTCGTGTTGTCGCTGCTGTTCGACGAGGCTGGCGTGGTGCGCGGCTTCCGCGCCGTCACCGATGATCGCGCCGGGCTCGAAGATCGTGGCCGCGCCTACCTGTTTCGCCTGCCGGTGTTCCAGCGCTACGGCTCCCGCGACTGGAGCTGCACCGAGCTGCCCAAGGCGCCGGGCGAAACCGGCGTCGGCGACATGTTCATCAAGGAAGTCTGCAGCAAGGATATCGACGGGCGGCATGTCCGGGTGGAAACCCACTATTTCCGCAAGCCCGGCCAGACCGGCCTCGACATCCAGGGGATGTTCGAGCCCGGCCAGTATGAATCCTCGACCCGCTGGGAAGCCTTCGATCTGACCCTCGACAGCGCGAAACCTGCACCATGAGGCAGCCGATCGGTATCGCGCTGGCCCTGCTGCTCTCGACGCTCGGACCGGCTCAGGCGCAATCCCCCGATACGGCAGCCTTTCTCAATGGCGAGACCCGCGCCTGTCCCGGCTGCGCCCTCGCCGGTGCCGACCTCAGCGACCGCAGCCTCGCCGGCGCCGACCTCAGTGGCGCCGATCTCAGCGGTGCCTTCTTCTTCCAGTCGGATCTGAGCAACGCCAAGCTCGCCGGCGCCAATCTCGAAGCCGCCGACTTCACCGCTGCCAAACTCAGCGCTGCCGACCTCGCCGACACGCGCCTCGACAACACGGTGTTCTTTCGTTCGACGCTCAGCGGTGCCTCCCTCGCCGGCGCCAAGGGCGAAAGCGTGAACTTCCGCCGCGCCATCCTCAGCAACGCCCACCTCGATGGCGCGAGCCTGCGCTTTGCCCAGTTCGAGGACGCCCGCTTCGGCGGGGTGAAGGCCACCAATGCCGATTTCTCCGGCGCCAGCTTTCGTCAGCTCAACATGCAGCGGGTGGATTTCACCGGCAGCACCATCGAGGGCGCCGACTTCACCGCCAGCAATCTCGAAGGCGGCGTCCTGCGCGGCGCCAATCTCGCCCATTCCGATCTGTTCGGCGCCCGTCTCATCGCTGCCGACCTGACCGACGCCGACCTCTCCGGCACCCGGCTGGTTTCCGCCAACCTCCGCGACGCCGTCACCGAGGGCACCAACTGGCAGGACGCGCTGATGCCGGATGGGAGTTACTATCAGCACTAGAGGCCAGGTGTGCCCGATCGGGAACAACCCGCATCGATCTTGGGCGCGTCGCAAGTCGCGGCGGCTTTGTCGTTCGACCTTGGCTCTCAGAGCCGCAGCTATTTCACCTCGGCGAGACGGCGAGACGGCGAGGCGCGAGCCAAGTCATTTGTGATCGAAGCGGGATGATGATCTTGTCGCCCGGCCCGCCAGTCTGCCCGTGTCGCCAACTTGGAGCGGCAAGGGAACAAGCGCTGCCTGGCAATCACGAGGCAACCGACGCCGCCGAAGGGTGTGCCCGCGGGTTTGCCTCGTGCACAAGCTTGTGTCAGTTCCAGTTCTGCCGACGCTGCTCCCAAGGCGAGACCTTGCCGTCGCCATCGGTGTCCGCAGCCGCATGGTGTGCCTGGGCGGCGTTGAGGAACTCTTCCTTGGTGACGCTGCCATCGGCATCAGCGTCCATGGCGGTGAAGCGATCTTCCTTGGCCTTCTGCATCACCGCCTGTCGTTCGCTGTTGTAGCCGAACTGCGGTCCCATACGCACGGCCATGTATTCTTCCTTGGTCAGCTTGCCGTCGTCATCGGCGTCCATCGCGGTGAAAATCTCGTCGGCCGCCGAAGCGGCTTCTTCTGCGCTGACGGCACCATCATCGTTTGCATCCATCATCATGGAGCGCCCCCTGCCGGGCTGACCCATCATGCCCATGCTGTATCCCGTGCCCATGCCATAGCCGAAACCCGGCCCGAAACCCCGGGGCTGCCCGAAGGACACGCCAACGAGCATCGTGGTCGCCAGCAGAACGGTGGTGCCGGCCGTGAGTATGCGTTTCATCTTGTCACCTCTTCTGTCTGTCGGAGCGATTCTACCGTGTCGCCGTTGGCGGCTCTTGACCGAGATCAAAGTGCTGGGGCGGTCACGGTGATCACTGACCGAAGGTGAACTGCTACCGCCCGACGGGGCCGAGTTGTTCGCCGAGCCAGCGACCGATCTGTTCGGCCGACATGGCGCCCGATATTCGTCCGACTTCCTTGCCCTCGCGAAACAGCAGCATCGTCGGAACGCTGCGAATGCCGAGCCGGGCGGCGATGTGCTGTTCGTTGTCGGAATTGAGCTTGATGAACCTGGCGCGTGGCTCGAGGGACTGCGCCGCCTTCTCGAACTCGGGCGCCAGGGCACGACACGGGCCGCACCAGGGAGCCCAGATATCGACGATCACGGGGACCGTGCTTTTTCCCATTTGGCGGTCGAACGCGGTTCCACCGACATCGCTGGGGCGGCCGGAAAACAACGGCGCTCCGCATGTCCCTCACTTTGCGTCCCTTGCGCCACGTTCAAGCGGCAACCGGTTGGTCGACCCGCAGTCGGTGCAAACGACCCGTTGTTCAGTGCTCATGCTGGTTCTCCAACTGAAGGGAATGGTTCGGGGTCGCGGCGTCGCAGTAGATCCCATTCAGGGTCGAGAGCAGTCGTTCGACCTCGTCGGAAGCCAGCCGATACCGGATCGATTGACCGTCGCGACGCGTCGAAACCAGGTGCACCAGCCGCAGCTTGGACAGGTGCTGCGACAACGGCGATTGTGCCAGGCCGACGCTCGCCGCCAGTTCCTGCACGCTCAATCGGCGTCAAGCAGATGGCAGAGGATCATCAGTCGCTTCTGGTTGCCCATCGCTGCCAGCAGCTCGGCGGCATCGTCGGACCGTGGCTTGAAATCGATCCTTTTCATATTGACACATTAGAATATACTAATATATCTGTCAACCAGAAGCAGGACGATGCCACCGTCGGGCGGCACGTCCGGATCATCGCTGAATTGGAGACATGCCATGACGAGCCCACCGATTCCGTTCACGCCCGACCTTTCGGTCCGGCCGGACGTCGCCGCCTTCTTCGACCCGGCCACCAATACGATCAGCTATGTGGTCAAGGACCCGGCCTCGCCAGCCTGCGCGGTGTTCGATTCCGTGATGGATTTCGACTACGCCTCCGGTCACATCAGCTACGAACATGCCGATGC
This sequence comes from Devosia sp., assembly GCA_016793415.1. GTDB lineage: Bacteria > Pseudomonadota > Alphaproteobacteria > Rhizobiales > Devosiaceae > Devosia_A. Next base: position 3,543 of record JAEUMC010000983.1, read on the forward strand.
CATCATCGATCACATCCGCAAGCGCGGCCTGAAGCTCGAGTGGCTGATCGAGACGCATGTGCATGCCGACCACCTGTCGGCGGCGCCCTATATCCAGTCCAAGCTCGGCGGCAAGCTCGGGATCGGCGAGAACATCACCATCGTTCAGGACACCTTCGGAAAGGTGTTCAACGAGGGCACCGAGTTCCAGCGCGACGGCAGCCAGTTCGACCGGCTGTTCACCGACGGCGCCAGCTACCAGATCGGCACCATGACAGCCTATGCCATGCACACGCCCGGCCATACCCCGGCGTGCATGACGCATGTCGTCGGCGATGCGGCCTTCGTGGGAGACACGCTGTTCATGCCGGATGGTGGATCGGCCCGCGCCGACTTCCCCGGCGGCGACGCGCGGACTCTTTATCGCTCGATCAAGCGGGTGCTCGAACTGCCGCGCCAGACGAGGCTGTTCATGTGCCACGACTACGGCCCGAACGGCCGCGAGATACAGTGGGAGACGACCGTCGGCGACGAGATCGACCACAATATCCATGTCGGCAAGGGCACGGACGAAGACACGTTCGTCAAGATGCGCGAGGCGCGCGACGCTACGCTCGCCATGCCCAAGCTGATCATCCCCTCCCTGCAGGTCAACATGCGGGCTGGGCAGCTTCCTCCCAAGGACGAAGCCGGCAAGACCTTCCTCAAAGTCCCCGTCAACGGATTGTGACCATGTGGCCCTTCAAGAAAGCCAACCAGATGAACTACCGCACCATCGACCCCAATTTCGCCGTCGCCGGACAGATTCAGCCGGACCAGATCGAGGCGCTTGCCGCAGCCGGCTTCAAGTCCATCGTTTGCGCCCGCCCCGACAACGAGGAGCCGGGCCAGCCAAGCTTCCGGCAGATTTCGGCCGAGGCGGAAAAGCTCGGCATCAAGTCGGTGCACATCCCCATTTCGGGCGGCATCTCGGACGGTTCCGTCAAGGCAATGAAGGCCGCCCTCAAGAACCTTCCCAAGCCGATGTACGGCTATTGCCGCTCCGGCGCCCGGGCCGGCTCGCTCTACGGCGCTGCCCAGCGGTCCTGAGCCATGTGGCCGTTCGTCAAGACCAGATCAGCAGTGAGTACCCGTGCGCGTCAGCAAGATCGACGACCAGTTCTCCGTGACCGGACAGATCACCCCCGAGCAGATCCCGGAGATTTCTGCGGCTGGTTTCCGGGCCATTGTCTGCGCCCGTCCCGACAACGAGGAGGGCGGCCAGCCCAGCTTCGATGCGGTGGCACGGGAGGCTGAGCGGCACGGGCTGCAGATCATCCACATTCCGGTTTCGGGCATGGTGGGCGAGGAGCAAATCCTCCGCTTCCGCCAGGCGATGGAGCAGATGCCGCGTCCCGTGCTCGGCTATTGCCGCTCCGGCGCCCGCGCCGGCAACCTCTACGCAACGCTGCGGAACTAGACAGGATGCTGAAGACCTATCTGCCCATCCTCGATTGGGGGCGCCGCTACAACCGGCAGACGCTCGCCAGCGACCTGGTCGCGGCGATGATCGTGACCATCATGCTCATCCCGCAATCGCTGGCCTACGCACTGCTGGCCGGGCTGCCGCCGGAAGTGGGTCTGTACGCCTCGGTGCTGCCGCTGGTGGCCTACGCCATCTTCGGCACCTCGACTTCGCTCGCCGTCGGCCCGGTTGCCGTCGTCTCGCTGATGACGGCGACGGCAGTGGGGCGGCTCGCAGCCGAGGGGACCGTCGACTACGCGAGCGCCGCAGTGCTGCTCGCCCTGCTCTCGGGCTTGATGCTGGCCGTCATGGGCGTGCTGCGCCTGGGCTTCGTCGCCAACTTCCTGTCCCATCCGGTGATCTCCGGATTCATCACTGCCTCGGGTATCATTATCGCCACCGGCCAACTGGGCGGTCTGCTGGGGATTTCTGCCAAAGGCCAGACCCTGCCGGAGATCATCCAGTCGCTCGCCGGGAGCCTGGGCGATATCAATTTCTACACCCTTGCCGTCGGCCTCTTCGCGCTGGGCCTGCTGGTGTGGATCCGGACCAGCCTCAAGCACTGGCTCAAGCGGCTCAAGGTGCCCGAGGGCGCCGCCAAGGTGGTGGTGCGTGCCGGTCCGGTGTTCGTGGTGTTCCTCACCATGGGCGCTTCGGCCCTGTTCGACTTCGGCGCCAAGGGCGTGGCGTTGGTCGGCGCCGTGCCGCAGGGTTTGCCAATGCTGTCACTGCCGAACTTCGACTTCGAAACCGTCCAGGCGCTGCTGATGCCGGCGCTGATCATCTCGATCGTTGGCTTCGTTGAGTCGATCTCGGTGGCCCAGACGCTCGCTGCCAAGCGGCGGGAACGCATCGCGACCAACCAGGAACTCATCGGCCTTGGTGCGTCCAACATCGCGGCCGCCATCGGCGGAGGCTATCCGGTGACCGGGGGCTTTGCCCGCTCGGTGGTCAATTTCGATGCCGGCGCAGCGACCCCAGCGGCTGGCGCCTTTACCGCTGTGGGCATCGCGCTTGCTACACTGCTGCTGACACCGCTTCTCGCCATCCTGCCAAAGGCCACGCTTGCCGCCACGATCGTCATCGCCGTGCTGAGCCTCGTCGATTTTTCGATCCTCAGGCGCGCCTGGAGCTACTCCAGGGCAGATTTCCTTGCGGTGCTGATCACCATTGCCGGAACGCTCCTGCTCGGTGTCGAGACCGGCATTTCGCTCGGCGTGGGCACATCCATCCTGGTGTTTCTTTACCGCTCGTCGCGGCCGCATGCCGCCGTTGTCGGCCAGGTCCCCGGCACCGAGCACTATCGCAACGTTCTGCGGCATAAGGTCGATACCGTGCCCGGACTGCTCTCCCTACGGATCGACGAGAGCCTCTATTTCGCCAATGCCCGCTACCTCGAGGATCTCATCTACAACCGCGTCGCCGCTGATCCCGCGGTCAAGGACGTCGTCCTGATGTGCTCGGCCGTCAATGCGATCGATATGTCGGCGCTCGAAAGCCTCGAGGCCATCCAGCAGCAACTCGCCGATATGGGCGTACGGCTGCACCTGTCGGAGGTAAAGGGCCCGGTGATGGACCGGCTGCAGGGAACGGAGCTCCTCGCGCATCTGCAAGGGCGGGTGCACCTGAGCCAGCACCAGGCGGTACAGGCCATCATACGGGAGGCCTCCGGCGCGTCGGAGAAGCCGACTGCGCCAAGGCTCGCGGTCGCGGGTTGAGCCGGTGCGGCAAACGGCGACTCCCCGTAAATCCTCCACCGCCCAAGTGAACGGTGGACGGGCTTAAGTCATTGATTTTGTAGCGCGATAGAGTCGGAAAGGTCCGCGACTTTTCCTAAAGGCGCTCTTTTGCAAGTCGGCAGAAAGAGTCACATGTCCTACCAGTTGGGCATAAGGCAGAACCTGACGCCATTCCTCCAGCAATTGCTGCAGGTGTTCTTCGTCGGGCTTACCATCGGCCTGCAACGCACCGTTATCCCGGCACTTGCGGAAAGCGAGTTCGGGGTCGCCAAGGGCTCCATGCTGGCCGTCTTTGCCTTTGTGGTGTCGTTCGGGGTGGTCAAGGGCACGATGAACTTCGTCTCCGGGCGCCTGGCGGAGCGTGTCGGTCGGCGCAGGGTGTTGATCTGGGGCTGGCTTTTCGCGCTGCCGATCCCGTTCGTCATTCTCTTTGCCTCCAACTGGTGGTGGATCGTCGGCGCAAGCATGCTGCTGGGCATCAATCAGGGCTTTGCCTGGTCGATGACGGTCACCGCCAAGATGGACATCGTGCGTGCGGATCAGCGCGGTCTGGCCACTGGCATAAACGAGTTCGCCGGCTATGGCGGGGTTGCGCTGGCAGGGGTGGTTACCGGCTACCTGGCTAGCCTGTTCGAACCACGCCTCAGTCTGTTCGCCTTTGGTCTGGTCATCGCAATCGCGGCACTGCTGGCCGCGGTAACGGCGTTCACCGAAACACTGCCCCACGCCAGGGCAGAGGCGGCCCGACACAAGGCGGGAGTTCAGACAGGACCCGTGCCACGCTTTGTCGACGCGCCCGAACACCCCAGCACCGCTGAGGTCTTTGCTCTCGTCAGCTGGAAGAACAGGACGTTCATGGCGCTGGCACAGGCCGGGAGCGTCGAGAAATTCGTCGATGCCTTGATGTGGGCGCTCTTGCCGGTCTTTCTCGTCTCGAAAGGCGCAAGCCTGATTGAGATCGGGTGGATCACCGGCATTTACGGTTTCGTCTGGGGCGGCAGTCAGCTCTGGACGGGCCCGTTGTCCGATCGCGTCGGGCGCAAGTGGCCGACCGTCGTCGGCTTCCTGATCTGCTCGGCCGGTGTGTTTGCGTTTCCCGCCCTCACGGCTCCCCTCGAACGGTCCTTCGCCGCGGCCGTGATCGGCGTGGGCATGGCATTGCTCTATCCGACGCTCATGGCCGCTATGGGCGACATTGCCCCACCGAACTGGCGAGGCTCGGCGCTGGGCGTCTACCGCTTCTGGCGCGATCTGGGCTACGCCATCGGCGCGGTCGCCATGGGCGTCCTGGCCGACGCATCCGGACTTCTCGAGGCGGGCTTCTGGTTCACCGGACTGGCCATGGCGCTGTCCGCCCTCTGGCTGACGCTGGGGATGGAGGAAACCCATCCCGGCCACGCTGCTGGTGTGTCCGGCGGCCCGCCTGCGCGCTGAGGTCGTGCCTGCACGCATCGGCTCCGCGGCCCAGCCTGCTCATTGCCCCCTCACAATCAACAGGATCACCGCTTTGATACATTAGGACATTCGAACAGCAGCAGCCGCGGAGCATTCGCGAACTGGCCCAGCGGGGCCGATGAAGAACCAAAAAGACAGGTATATGACGACCAACTTTACACCAATTGAAGCGCTGCTCGGCGGTGCGATGATCGGGCTTGCCGCCGTTGCCCTTATGGCCTTGCACGGCAGGATAGCCGGAATGACCGGGATCCTGTCAGGCCTCATCTCCCCCAAGGCAGACTGGGCCTGGCGCGTCGCCTTCCTTCTCGGTGCGATCGCCGCACCGATCGGGATTGTGTTGCTGACGGGCGCACCGGTGCCGCTGCAGGCGGACCTGCCGGCCTGGACAATCGTCGCGGGCGGCTTGCTCGTCGGCCTGGGGGTGAGCTACGGAGGCGGCTGCACCTCGGGGCACGGCGTCTGCGGCATGGCCCGGCTCTCCCCTCGCTCCATCGTAGCGACCGCAATATTCCTCTCGACAACTTTCGCCACCGTGTTCGTCGTCCGCCACCTCTTGGGAGGTTTCTGATGCTCCGCACCGTTTCAGCGGCCGGCATTGGCCTCAGCTTTGGCGCCGGCATTGTCGTTTCAGGCATGGGAAACCCCGCCAAAGTCCTGAACTTCTTCGATATCTTCGGCAGTTGGGACCCCAGCTTGATGCTGGTGATGCTCTCGGCCCTCGTGGTGACCTTCGTCGGCTACAGATTGGTTCTGCGGCGACCTGCTCCTGTCTTCGAACCAAAGTTCCATCTGCCGACCCGGCGTGAACTGGACTTGCCGCTCATCGGCGGTTCCGCCCTGTTCGGCATCGGCTGGGGCCTATCGGGCTTTTGTCCGGGTGGGGCAATTCCGGCGCTTGGGTCCGGGGCGCCTGCGCCCGTTATCTTCGTTGCGTCGATGATTGGCGGGATGCTGGTGGCAAACGCCTTGAGATATCTCTCCCTCCAGCGTGCCGCGGTCTGAGGTTCGTGCCTGGAGCGGCTTCGCAAGCCGCTCCCACTGCGGCGAAGACCCACCGGGGCGTTCGCGTACGCCATCGATTATCTTCGGCAAGCTCGCGGCGTCCGACGCAAGGTTCTGGTCCTATGCCTTTCGCGGCGGACCTATTCGGCTGGGAACTTGGCGGCACCTTCCGCGGCGACCTGAGAATAGATTTCGGTGACAAGCTCTTCGGCAGGGGTAACGCCAGGATCGCTGAGATAAACCTCCCACATGCGCTCGCTGTCAGGGATGCCCGCCTGCTTGGTCGCCATGCCGATTGCCGCATAGATCGCTGCCAACTCCTCGTAGGGACCGATATGGACGACCTTCAGCGCGTGCCCGCTTGGTGTCATGCCGGCGAGCACACCGCCACTCGCCTTCGCGGCATCGGCCGAGGAAACCGGAAAGCCGACATCGACAGTGGTCTTGCCGCCTGACCAGTCGTGATAGATGGCCATGGGTGGCCCGAGGGCAACCACGCCGGATGTGTTTAGGAACTGGTCGAGCGTCGTGAACGCGGTACCCACGAATACCGGAACCTCAGCCATCGGAATCGTCGCGGTGACGTAAACCATCGGCTGGCTGGAAAGCTGGACGCTGGTGATCTTTACGCCGGTCGCCGGTGCCTGCGCGGAAGCCGTGGTGGACCCGCCGACGGGCAGAGCGAGCAGGCCGAGCAGCAGAAGGGGCAATACCCTGTTGAAGCGCATCTGAAACCTCGCGGGGATCACACCTTGAGACTAGCGCGCCGACTGGCCCCAGATTTGATCGTAATCAAGTCGATTGCCGGCGGCGGCAACGCCGCTACAGCCCAGCCGAGTCGCTTGCGCCGCCGGCCCCTGCGTGAGAGGCGGCGTCACTTTCCAATCGGCGGTGGCGCAGTGGTATTGCGAACGACAAGGTATGTGTCGAGCGTCACGCGGGCGTCGCCCACGGCGCGCGAGCCCAGCATGTCGAGCAGCAGCGACATGGCGGCCCGGCCGGTCTCGTCCGAGCGGTTGGAGACCGTGGTCAGCGAGGGGTAGGTCGCGGCGCCGAGCACGTCGTCGCAGCCGACGATGGAGAAGTCGGCGGGCACGCTGACGCCACGGTCGGCGAGCCCGGTCATGATGCCCTGGGCGGTCAGATCGTCGAAGGCGATGGCCGCGGTGGCGCCGGTGGCGAGGATGTCGGGTACCACGGCGCGACCGCTTTCATAACTGGGCACCCGGGCGGCAACGATGCTGACCTCGAGCCGATGCTGCCGCGCCCCCACGCGCACCGCGGCGCGCCGCTGCTGGTTCGACCACGAACTCGCCGGGCCGCTGACATAGACGATGTGCTTGTGGCCCAGTTCCGCCAGGTGGGTGATCGCCTCGCGCACCCCGATGGCGCTATCGATCAGCACCCGCGGGATGCCCTCGACGTCGCGGTTGACCAGCACCAGCGGACGCTTCAGCGCATGGGCGCGGATCCGCTCGTCGGTGAGGCGCGAAGCGCACAGCACCAGCCCCTCGACCTGGCTGAGGAAGCGATCGACCAGCTTGTCTTCCTGGCGCCAGCTTTCGTCGGAATTGCCCAGGAACACGCAGAACTCGGAGCGGTCGGCTTCCATCTGTGCGGCGCGGATCAGCGGCGGGAAGAACGGGTTGGCGACATCGGGCACCACCAGCGCCACGTTGCCGTAGCGCCCGGTGCTGAGCGCCCGCGCCGTGTGGTTGGGCACATAGCCGATGCTGCTGGCGATCTCGAGGATGCGCGCTACCGTCTCTTCGCCCAGCATGCCCGGCTGGGTGAAGGCCCGCGACAC
>JAEUMC010000999.1 GCA_016793415.1 Devosia sp.
AAGGCCGCCTCCACCGTCTCGTAGAGCCGCTTGTTCTTGAACTGCACCGGCGACAGGTTGACCGCGACGCGGACGCCCGACGGCCAGGTGGCGGCGGTGCGGCAGGCCTCGCGCAGCACCCATTCGCCGATCTGCACGATCAGCCCGGTTTCCTCGGCGATCGGGATGAACTCGGTGGGCGAGATGGTGCCGCGCTCGGCGGTGTCCCAACGCAGCAGGGCCTCGAGGCAGGTGATGCGGTTTTCCTTGAGGCCGACCAACGGCTGGAACACCAGGCGCAGCTCGCCCTTGGCGAGGGCCAGCCGGAGGCCGGCTTCGATGCTGCGGCGCTTCTGGATCGCCGCGTCCATCCCGGACTCGAAGAAGTGGTAGGTCGAGCGGCCCTCGTTCTTGGCCTTGTAGAGCGCCAGGTCGGCGTTCTTCATCAGGATTTCCGAGGTCTCGCCATCCTGCGGCGCCATGGCGATGCCGACCGAGGTGCCGATCACCAGCTGGTGGCCGTCGATGGTGAAGGGGTTGGCCATCGCCTTGACGATGCGCTCGGCGATCGCCGCCGCTTCGGCCGGGTTGTCGACGCCGCGCAGCAAGAGTGCGAACTCGTCGCCGCCGAGCCGGGCGAGCAGGTCGTTTTCACGGGTCGCGCCCCATAGCCGGGCAGAAACCTGCTGCAGCAGCTTGTCGCCGAGCGAATGACCCAGCGTGTCGTTGACGGCCTTGAAATGGTCGAGGTCGATGCAGAGCACCGCGATATGTTCGCCGCGGGCGAGGCCGGGTTCGGCACCGGCCATCTCCTCGAGAAACTGCACGCGGTTGGGCAATTGGGTCAGCGCGTCGTGGCGGGCGAGGTGGCGGATCCGTTCTTCCTGCTGGCGCTGCTCGGTGATGTCCTCGTGCGTGGTGACCCAGCCGCCATCCTTCATCGGATGGTGCTGCATCATGATGGTGCGGCCGTTGAGCTCGTGGATGTTCTTGCCGTACTCGCCGCGGGCGATCACCTCGCGGCGCCAGCGGATGTAGTCCTCGCGGTTGGCGCCGGCCTGCATGCCCTCGTCGAACAGATGGCCGAGAATGTCGTCGAGCGGCGTGCCGGGCTTCAAGAGGTGCTCGGGCAGGTTGTAGATGCGCTGGTAGGGCTGATTGCAGATCACCAGGCGACCCTTGGGGTCGTACATGCAGAGGCCCTGGGAAATGTTGTTGACCGCTGCGTCGAGCCGGATGTTCTGGCGCTCGAGTTCGCGCTTGCGCTTCTGGATGATCTCGGAGGAGGCGATCTCCTCGGTGACGTCCTCGTGGGTAATCACCCAGCCGAGCCCAGGCGAATAGACGTGCGCGGTCTCCAGCCAGCGCTCGCCGGCAACCCGTTCGCGCACCTTGGAGCGGGCGCCACCGCGATTGGCGAGGAGCTCCGCCTTGTAGGTGGCAAGGAATTCTTCCGGCGACTGGTCGGGATGGTTGCCCATCTCGGCGGAGAGCTTCACCACCGCCTCGAGCGTCATGCCCTTGCGGACGCGGCGGGCCGAGAAGCCGTAAATATCGAGATAGTGCTGGTTGAACATCACCAGCTTGAATTCGGGCGACCAGACACAGAAGCCGTAGGGGACGGATTGCAGTGCAGCATCGAGCAGCAACGCATCGGCGGCTTTACGAGCGGAATCGGCCGATAGCGCCTTCACTTCTGATCAGGCCCCTCAAATCCCTACAATCAGCCGGGAACGCTAGCGAAGGGCAGTTAAGATGGTTTTAAGCCGGGGCCCGGCTATTCCAGCCCGACCTTCAGCATCTCGATCTCGGCCTTCAGCTTCTGGATTTCGAGTTCGTAGAGCCGAGCGCAATTGAGCCGGGTCGGGGCCTCGCCGAGCGGGATGATGACGCGAGCATAGGCGACGGCGCTCTGCCGGCCGTCGTCGTCATTGTTGCCGTAGCCGGAGTCGCTGTTGTAGGCGCTCGAGAGGTCGCCGCCGGCCACGCCGAGGTCGAGATAGCCGCCCGAGGAATTGATCGACTGGCTGCAGCGCACGCCTTCCGAGGTGGTGATCGAATCTTCACCGCCCGGGCCGACCGGCGGCGGCGGCAGCATCAGCCCATCAGCCGCCAGCGCCGGCCATGCGGCCAGTGTAGCGACCACAAACACGTGGCAGAATCGGGCCATCAAGTGCGGCAGGCATGACACAGAGCGCAATTGTCCGCTCCTTCTTGGTTGGGTCTATTTCGAAGGTCACGATCACGGGCCTGGTGAAGCCGGGGGCCATGGTGAGCTTGGCCGGCTTGACCACCACGCCGTCGATCGGCGTCTGGTAGTCCGGCATCAGGGGCACGAGCACGAACGTCATCTTGTGGTCGTAGGGGTTGCCGACCTGCAGGCGGAACGCCTTCTTGTCGGAAGGGGTCATCCCCGACTTTTCCAGCGGCGACAGCGATTGAGCGAGGGCCGGTGCGGCAATCGCAAAGCCAGCCAGGACGAGCAGCGAAGCGAAGGCAATCTTCAGGGATGGCATGTGACGACAGTCCTCGTGGTGTAGGTCCCGGGCGGGAAACCACCGGCGTTGCTGACGCGGTTGTGCAGCGTCATGGTGAGCGTGACGAGGCCGAGGACGCCCGTGGCAAAGCTGGTGCTGGACGTGGTGTAGGCCTGGTTGGCACCGGGAAACAGACCCAGGCTGGCGGCGCTGTAGGAAACCTCGCGCGTTTCCAGCCCGGCATTGTAGCCGCCGGGCGACTGGACGAGGGTCGGCGGGTCGACGGTTATCGTCGGTCCTTCGAGCAGGGAGAGCAGGATGTTCACCGTCGCCGGCGTGTTGCCGTTGACCTGGGAGCCGAGAACGGTGTTGTCGAGCGAGTTCCTGAGCGTGCCCGGCGACACCAGGTTCAACGTGCAGGCGAGCACCGGCAGCGGCGCCACCAGCACCGCGAGGGCGAGGGTGCCGGCGCCGATGCGGATCAGGGCGCGCACGTGACAACCGTGCGGGTGGCGTAGGCGCCATCCGGAAAGCCGTTGGGATTGGTGATGCGGTTGTGGATGGTCAGCACCGACGCGGCGATGGTACCGAGCGACCGGGTGGTCTGGCTGGCGGTATAGGCCTGCGTGACCGAGGAGAGTCCGGTTGCGCCCTGGTAGCGCACTTCGACGGCCTCACCGGTCGACACGTATCCGCCCGGTTGATTGGT
>JAEUMC010000977.1 GCA_016793415.1 Devosia sp.
TCGGCGATGGCACCGCCCACCGTCATGCGTGGATTGAGGCTCGCAAACGGATCCTGGAAGATCATCTGCATGCGCTTGCGCCGGGTGCGCAGCGCCTCTTCGCCCAGCCCGACGATTTCCTCGCCGTCGAGTTTGACCGACCCGCCAGTCGGCCTCACCAATTGCAGGATCGACAGCCCGGTCGAGGATTTGCCGCAGCCGGACTCGCCGACGAGCGAGAGCGTCTCGCCCGGCTGCAGCGTGAACGAGACCTTCTCGACCGCATGCACCCTGCCCTTCACCCGGCCCATCAGACCCGAGCGGATGGTGAAACGCGTGGTGAGGTCGCTGACTTCGAGCACCGGCGCCGCGGTGTGATCGACGGTGTCGGCACTTGCCGCCGCTTCCCCGAGCAAGCCGGTCTGTGGATCGGCGATAGCGAACTTGCGGGGACGCGGCTCGTTGGCCATGGCCCCGAGCCTGGGCACCGCGGAGAGCAGCGCCTTGGTATAGGGCTCCAGCGGGGTGGCAAAGATATCGACGGTCGGCCGATCCTCGACCACCAGACCGCGACGCATCACCACGGTGCGATCGGCGATCTCGGCGACCACACCCATGTCATGGGTGATGAAGAGGACCGACATATCCTCCTCATCCTGCAGCGTCTTGATCAGTTCGATGATCTGCGCCTGGATGGTGACGTCGAGCGCCGTAGTCGGTTCGTCCGCAATAAGCAGGCGCGGCCCGCAGGCGAGCGCCATGGCGATCATCACCCGCTGCCGCATGCCGCCGGAAAACTGATGCGCATGCTCGTTGGCGCGGGCCTTCGCGTCCGGGATGCGGACGCGGTCGAGCTGTCGGACAGCCTCGGCCTTGGCCTCGGCATGCGAGACCGCCTTGTGCGCCATGATCGCCTCGGCGATCTGCTCGCCGACCGGCATCACCGGGTTGAGGCTGGTCATCGGCTCCTGGAAGATCATGCCGATGCGCTTGCCGCGCACGCCGTTCATTGCCTGGCCGCTGAGGCCGAGCAGTTCCTCGCCTTCCAGCTGGATGCTGCCTTCAGTCCGCGTGCTCAAGGGGTTGTTGAGCTGCATGATCGACATGGCGGTGACGCTCTTGCCCGACCCGCTCTCGCCGACAAGGGCGACGGTCTCGCGCTTGCCGACCGCAAAGCTGACCCCGTGTACCACTTCGATCCACCTGTTGCGGTTGCGGAACGAGGTCTTCAGCCCGCGAACGGACAGCACAGGGTTGGACATGGCTTACTCCTCCGGCGTCGCGCGTCCCGGGGGCCGCGCTTTCCCGCATGTAGCGACGTCGTTATCAAATTGTCAAGTTATCATGCACTTGTAAACGCCGAGTGTGACAGACCCGAAACACGTTCAATCTCATATACTTGACTGGCATCTAAGGAAGCAGTCAGCAGTGTCCGATGGTGCGACATTGTTGACATGTTCACCTGAATGTTTACAAGCAGTGCGGCGCGCCCTGAGCGGGGCCAGAGGAGACGACAGGTGAGGCTGGCCATCGTTGCGGACGATCTGACGGGAGCGCTCGATGTCAGTGCACCGCTCGCCGCACGTGGCCTGCGCGTCGTGGTCGCGACAGGTCCAGGCGCCGCGGCGCCAGCGATCGAGTCGGACGCCGATGTGGTCGTCGTAAACACAGCCAGCCGTGAAGGACTGCCGGAGGACGCCGGCGAGATCGTCGGCCAGGTGTCGCGCCGGTTGGCTGCGGCACAGCCCGAATGGGCGCTCAAGAAGATCGACTCGCGGCTCAAGGGACATGTGGCGATCGAAGTCGCGGCGATGATGCAGGCGTTCGGACGCAACCGAACGCTGGTGGCCCCTGCCGTGCCGAACCAGGGCCGGGTCGTCCGCGGTGGCCAGGTGGTGGGCCATGGGGTCGGCGAACCGATCGCCATCGCCGACGCCATGGGCCAGGTGCCGTATGAAGCACCTGACACCGCCGACGCAACGGCACTGGACAAGCTGCTTGGCATCGCCACTCCTGACACGCTGCTGGTTGGGGCGAGCGGGCTTGGCGTCGCTCTGGGGCAGCGGCTTGCGGAACGGCCGGCACCCGCTGTACCGGCAGTGAGCGGCCCCTTGCTGGCAGTGGTCGGATCGCAGGATCCGATCACGAAGAGGCAGGTCGCGGTGGCGCTGGCGGGGGCGCGGTTGAGGCATGTCGTTTCCGCCGACGGGGCGCTTGGCGCACTGGCCACAGAACCGACACTGGTCCAGGCCGTGATATCGCAGGATGAGGATTTCGGGCCGGCGATGCAGCGGTTCGGCCGTTCGGTCGCCGAGCGGCTGCGTCATGGCGGTTTCGGGGGCGTGCTGCTGAGCGGCGGCGAGACGGCGCAGACCGTGCTGCAGGCGCTCGACATCACCTGCCTCGAGGTGTTGGGCGAAGTATTGCCGGGCATTCCGGTGACGCGTGCCACGCTTGGGGATCGCAGCCTCACAGTATTGACGAAGTCCGGCGGCTTCGGCACACCTCAGGACATCCTGCGCCTCTCGAAGCTTTTTGAGAACGCCGATCCGATTACTGACTACGCATCCGCAGGAGAGCAACGATGAGCGACGTCAAGCAGGCTGGTGCAGGGTTCGACGACGAGCCACGGCATCGCACGCTGTTTGCCGACCGCGTCTACCAGCTGCTGCTGACCCGCATCTCCAACGGCGAATACGCACCCGACCACAAGCTGCCGAGCGAGAAGGAGCTGTCGGAGCAGTTCGACGTCAGCCGCCCGATCGTGCGCGAAGCGCTGGAGCGGCTGCGCAACGAGGGGCTGATCTACTCGCGCCA
>JAEUMC010000040.1 GCA_016793415.1 Devosia sp.
AGCGGCGATAGACGGTGCCGGTGAGCGGATCGCCATTGATCGTCACCGAACCATCACTGGCCTCACGAGCCAGCGCCGAGGCGGCCACCAGGGTCCAGGCATCCTCCTGGGTGGAGGTCCAGCGTTCCTGGTCGCGCAGCGTCGCGAGCTTGGTCGTCAGCGCCCCGATATCGACACCCGACGGCGTGAACTCGGCGGCGAGGGCAAGCACCCCGGCCGTGTCGCGCAGCTGGCTGCCATAGTCGTTGCGATACTTCGCCCGATCTTCACGCGCCTTGAGGTCCTCGACCGCCGCCTGGAAGGCCTCTGCCGCACGGGTCCGGTCGCCATAGAGGGCGAGCGCGGCGCCGAGTTGGGCCTTGGCCAAAGGCGAGCCGAAGGCGCTGAGGCGTGCCTCGAGATAGTAGCGCAGGTCGCCGATGGCGGCCCGGCCGGCGCGCGCCAGGTCGTAGAGCGCGAAGGCCACGTCCTCTCCGCCGACCGTGAAGTCGGTGGCGTAGGACACCTGGTTACCGAGGTTATCGAGCGCCCGGGTCATCGCCAGATCCGGCACGTCGTAGCCTTCCGCCTTGGCGCGGAGCAGGAACTCGGTGACGTAGGCGTCGAGCCACAGGTCGGTGCCGTCATAGGGTCCCCAGAGGCCGAAACCGCCGCTGGAGGTCTGCTTGGCGAGCAGGTTCTTGATGGCGTCCTTGACCCGCTGGGTGATCGCTTCGTCATCGCCCAGACCGATCATCGAGGCGACTTCGTTGAGATAGAGCAGCGGCAGGGCCCGGCTCGAGGTCTGCTCGGCACAGCCATAGGGATAGCGATCGAGCTGCATCAGCAGGCCCGGCACATCGAGGCGGGCAATCGGCCCGACCGCGAGCGTCAGTTCCCCGGTATGCGGCACCATGTCGGCGAAGAGGCTCTTGTCGAGCGTGGTCGTCGCGCCAACCTCCAGCGGGATCAACTGGCTGGTGGTCATCGGCGCACTGGCGGCGCGGACCCCGAGCGTCAGCTCCTTGGTCTGCGTATCGCCATTCGGCGCGGTGACGATCACCTTGAGCGTCTGGTCGCCGATCTCAGTACCGGTGAGGCTGAGGTTGAGCGCGGTGCGCTCGCCCGTCGGCAGCTCGACCGAAGTCTCGGCCGCATCGGTCGAGAGCCCGGTGCCGGTTTCGAGCGCCACCTTGTAGGTGCCCGGCTCGCCGCCGACATTGTTGACCTCGACCAGCAGCCGCGACGTGTCGTCGAGCCGCAGGAAGCGCGGCGGGCTCAGGTTCACCACTACCGGATCGCGCACGATCACGTCGGCGGAGCCATGGCCCACGGCGCCGGCGCTCCACGCCATCGCCATCAGCCGCACCGTGCCGTTGAAATCCGGCATGTCGAAGCTGATCGTCGCGGTGCCGTCGGCACCCACTTCGACGATGCCGGAGTGGAGCGCCACCAGCACCGTGGTCGCCGGCGGCGTGCCGAAGCGCGAGGCGCCCTCGTCACCGCCGGTACGGAAGGCCCCGGGTGTGCCCTGCATCGGGTCGATCAACTGGCCATAGAGGTCACGCACCTCGACGCCGAGCTGGCGCTGGCCGAAGAACCAGCCATCCGGATCCGGCACCTGGAACTTGGTGAGGTTGAGGATGCCGAGGTCCACTGCCGCAACCGCGACATAGGCCTTGTCACCCGGCTGCACGTTGGCAAGCTTCACCGTGGTGGTGAAGGCCTGGCGCGGCAATGCCACCTCGGGCGCCTCGAGGCTCAGGTCGAGCTTCAGGTCGCCCGGCTCGACATCGGCGAAGGCGAGGCCGAGCGCACGCGCCGGCATGCGCTTGGCTTCCGCGCTGGCCGGACGATAGAGCATCGCCGTCACATAAGCGCCCGGGCCCCAGTCATCGGTGACTTCGAGCGGCACGGTGGTGCCGCCTTCCGGCACTTCGACCGCCTTCATGTCGATGATGCGGTCGTCGACCACCATCACCAGCGCGGTGCCGGCGAATTGCGGATCGAGCTTCAGGTTGGCGGTCTCGCCCTTCCGGTAAGCCGGCTTGTCGAGCGCCACCGACAGCGTGTCCGGGGTGTCGGAACCGGCTTCCGGATAATAGTAGCCGGCATAGAACTCGTAACTCGACGAGGTCGCGCCTTCACCCGTGCTCGTGACTTCAAGCCGGTACTGGCCCCAGCTGACCGCGGCGCCGACGGCCACCGGGCCGGAGGCGAGCGCGTCGATGGTGCCATTGGCCACTTCGCGCGTCGTGGTGATGGCTTCCCACTTCCAGGTGCCGCTGTTGCGGTACCACTGATAGGTGGTCTCGACCCGTGACAGCGACCACTCGAGCCCGGCCTCATCGACGGTCGCGCCATCGGGCGCCACCGCGATCACGTCGAACTTCGCTTCGCTGCCTTCGGCCAGCCCGCTGGCATCGGCAAACTGCGGCTTCAGCCCGATGCGGTTGCTGTCGGCCAGCACCGGACGGGTGAGGCTGCGCTCGATGGCGCGACCATTGCTGTCGACGAGACGCAGGATCAGTTGCGCCTCGAGCGGCCGCGTCGTCGATTGCGGGGCACTGATGTTGAGCTCTGCCGTCGCGTTGCCGGCCTCATCGGTGGTGCCGACGACGCCGAGCGGCTCGCGGGAAGTCTCGAAGGTGTCGTCGAGCCGGCCGAACGTATAGCCGGGATAGGCGGGCAGCGACGTCACCGGACGCAGCACCGCGTCGGCCTCGACCGCCAGGTCGGGCGCGGTAGCGCCATAGAGATACTTGGCGGTCACTTCGACCGGCGTCACTTCGCCGGTGCTGATCGGCTCGTCTGCCGCGCTGATTTCGAAGGCCAGCCGTTCCGGCTCGAAATCCTCGACCAGGAACCCGACATTGGTCAGCGCCTCGGCCTTGGGGTCGGCATAGAGCCGCATGGTCCACGAGCCGCGCATCGCTTCAGGGTCGAGCGTAATGGCGCTGAAATAGCCGCCGGCGCCGGCATCGTTCAGCAGTTCCGTGCTCGAGATCACCCCGTCCGGACGCTGCACTTCCAGCGTCAGCGGCAGGTCGGTCACTGCCTTGGCCTTCACGTCGCGGAGGATGGCGGTGAGGAACACCGTCTCGCCCGGACGATAGACGCCGCGCTCGGTGGTGGCGAACAGGTCGAGCGGACCCGGCGACGGCCGGCCCTCGACACCGCGATCGGTGAGATCGAACGCCGCCTTCGAAACGTCGAGGAACGCATAGTCCCCGCCATCGGTCTCAGTGGTGATCAGTTGCGGCGCCCGGCCGCCCTCGCCGCGCGACAGGCCCGGCGCGAAATCGGCCCGGCCATCGGCATCGGTCACCGCTTCGCCGAGGATCTCGTTGTTGACCGCGACGAGCCGCACTTTGGCATTGGCCACCGGCTGCGCACTGGTGAGCGAGCGCACGAACGCATGCACGCCATCGTCGCCGGTGACCGTGGTCAGCCCGAGATCAGTGACGATGAACCACTGCGTTGCGACTTCTTTCCAGTACTCCTGCTGCACGCCATTGACCTTGGCGGTCACCACATAGGCGCCCGGCTGCAGTTCCTTGACGATTTCAGCGACCGGAATGGCGGTCACCGTCATGGCGTTGGGGGCGCCCTGCGCCAGGTCGACCTGGCCTTCCCAGGTCTTCTCGCCGGTCGAATTGGCGACGTCTTCGGCCGAATAGCCGTCGAGCGTGCGCTGGAACACCCCGTTGCGCACCGCGGTGGCAATCGAGCGATCGCCGATCCGGTAGATCACCACGTCGGCGGTCTTGGCGTTCACCGAGGTGATCGGCAGGCCACCGCCGAGCCCGGCAGGCATCACATAGGCATTGTTGGCAAAGCCGACGAACGGCGCCCGATCGGGCACATAGAGGTCGAGCTCGACATCGGAGCGCAGCTCTTCGCCATTGGCCGCGGGCAGGCCCGAACGCAGCTTGATGTGATAGCGCCGGCCATGCTCGACGCCGGTGATGCAGATCTGGCTCTGCTCGGTCTCCACCGCCACGGTCGGCGCGTTGTCGACCACCACATAGCTCGAAAGGTCGGTATCGCCGGAGGGCAGCGAATCCGAGAATACCGCGCAGATGCGCGGGTTGGCGGCTTCGGCATCGACCTGGTTGGAGGTGACGCGGAAGCCGTGCTCGGCCACCGTCTGTTCCAGCGCCGCTTCGCGCGTCGCGTTGTCGACCAGTGCGAGGCTGGCGCGATAGGTGGCGATGGTTTCGCGCCACATCTCGCGGCGCGACAGCGCAAGCGCCAGTGCGCCCAGCGCGTCGGCGCGCTCGGCCACAGTTTCGGACAGCATCAGTGCATTCATCGCCGCATAGGACGAGTTGACCGCGAGGTCATAGACGCCGTTGCCGGCGGCCGCCTCGATCACCATGCGCGCCTCGCCCTCGGCGGCGAGCTTCAGCCATACCGAGGGGTCGTTCCGGTTGATCGCCAGCGCCTGGCGATAGGAGACCATCGCCGCCGAGGGGTTCGACTGCGCCGAGGCTTCATCGCCGGCGGCCACCAGGTCTTCATAGCTGACATCGGGCGGCGGCGGATCGGTCTGCGGCAGGCTGGTCGCCATATAGCGGGCGGAATCGACCAGATCCTGCGCCGGGAACGGCAATTCGCTCAGCCGCGCCTCGACCGTCTCGGCCAGCGGCGGGGTGAAATCGACGCGGCCGGACGTGGCGCCCTTGAACGCCGTCTCGGGGCCGACATCACCCTTGAGGAAGCACCACTTGGCCTTCTCGTTATAGGTGAAGGCGCGGCAGATCTTGTCGTCGGTACAGGCCGCCGAACAGGCGTCGACATCGA
>JAEUMC010000042.1 GCA_016793415.1 Devosia sp.
AGGACGCTGGACCTGCAGTTCTACGAATGGGCGCTGGTCGGGCTGGCGCTGCTCGGCGTGGTGACCGTGGTCTATGCGCGGAGCCGCCTGTTCGCGATCCTCGCGCTCGGCGTCCAGGGGCTGGCGGTAGCGCTGCTCTACCTGGTGTTCGGCGCGCCCGACCTGAGCTTCACGCAGTTCATGGTCGAAATTCTCTCGGTGGTGATCCTGGCGCTGGTGATGACCCGGCTCGATCTCGACAGCGCCGACCCCCGCCCGCTCGAGGATTGGGCGCGTGACGGCGGCGTCGCGCTGCTCGGCGGTATCGCCGTCACCATGCTGCTCTGGGCGGTGATCGAGGGCCCGTTCGACCCCAGGCTTTCGACCTTCTTCAACGCGCACAGCGTGCCGGTTGCGCACGGCCACAACGTCGTCAACGTCATCCTCGTCGACTTCCGCGGCCTGGACACCCTGGGCGAGATTTCGGTGGTGATGACCGCAGGGATTGCCATCCTGGCGCTGATCCGCGGAGCGAAGCGGAACAAGCCGGCCGATGCCGCCGCGGCGTCCGCTCCCAGGCGCCGCACAAGGAAGGCTGCGGCATGAGCTCGCTGATCTTTCGCACCATCGCGCCGCTGCTGGTTGCCGTGATGCTGGTCTTTTCGGTGTTCGTGCTGTTGCGCGGGCACAATGAGCCGGGGGGCGGCTTCATCGGCGGGCTGATCGCCGCGTCGGCGCTGGCGATCTACGGCATGGCGATGGGCGTGGATGCCGCGTATAGCGCCCTCAAGGTCCATCCGCTGGCATTTGCCGGGTTCGGCGTGGCCCTCGCCGGGCTGGCGGGAGCCTTGTCGATCCTGTTCGACGTGCCGTTCCTCACCGGGCTGTGGACCATCTTCGAGTTCGACGAGGTGGAGGTGGCGATCTCGACGCCCATGGTGTTCGACATCGGCGTCTACTTCGTCGTCTTCGGCACCATCTCGGCGGTGGCGCTGGCGCTCGAGGACGAGGAGGGGGACGCCTGATGGATCACGTCATCGCCGCTCTCGCCGGTGTCTTTTTCGCCGCCGCGATCTATCTGCTGCTGTCGCGCGCGCTGATCCGCATGCTGCTCGGGCTGGTGTTGCTGGGCAACGCGGTAAACCTCTTGATCCTCGTCGCTGGGCGGCTGGGCCGGATCGTGCCGCCGATTGCGCTGGGTGACGCCCGGGCACCCTTGGCCGGAGCGGCAAACCCCTTGCCGCAGGCCTTGATCCTCACCGCCATCGTCATTGGCTTTGCCATGTTCGCCTTCCTCCTGGTGCTGGCCTATCGCGCCTACCAGTCGCTCGAGGCCGACGACACCGACCGCATGCGCCTCACCGAGCCGCGTGGCGGCCCCAAGCCGCCGATGAGCTACTGATGCCCGGGGTCATGCAGGATTTCGCGACACATCCGACCGACTGGCTGGTGATCCTGCCGGTGGTGCTGGCGCTGCTCGGCGGAGCGGTGCTGCTGATGCTGCGCGACGCCCGGGAGGCGCAGTTCTGGCTGGCGCTCGGCGTCGTGGCGGTGATCTTCGTGTCGGATATCGGCCTCGCGCTGAAGGTCAGCGAGACCGGGCCGGTGGCGATGACCATGGGGCGCTGGCTGCCGCCCTTCGGCATCAGCTTCGTCGCCGACCTCACCAGCGCGGTATTTGCGCTGGCGGCCGCCGGCGTGACGCTGCTGCTGCTGGTCTACCTGCGCATGGACATGCCCGACCGGGCGCGACGCGACGGGATCTATCCGCTGGTCCTGTTGCTGCTCGCCGGGGTGAGCGGCTCGTTCCTCACCGGCGATTTGTTCA
>JAEUMC010000082.1 GCA_016793415.1 Devosia sp.
AGGACGCCGGCCAGCTGATCAATATCCTGATCGATACCGTGGCGCTCGGCGGCAACCTGTTGATGAATGTCGGGCCCACCGGCCGCGGCACCTTCGACGCCCGCGCCGTCACCGCGCTTGAGACCTACGGCAAGTGGCTCGACGTCAACGGCCGCTCGATCTACGGCGCCGGACCGTCGCAGTACCAGGCGCCGGTCGGCACCCGCTTCACCCAGAAGGGCAACCGGCTCTACCTGCACCTGCAGACCTGGCCGTTCCGCCACGTCCATATCGAGGGGCTGGGGCGCAAGGTGAAATACGCGCAGTTCCTCCACGATGCGAGCGAGATCCACTGGCTCGATCCCGATGCGGAAGTGGATTCCAACATCGGCGTCGCCGTCGGCGACGGCATGCTCACACTCGAGCTGCCGGTGCTGAAGCCCGACGTGGTGACCCCGGTGGTCGAGCTGATCCTCAAGGACTGACGATCTTGCCGGTAGCATTGGCTGACGCGATGGCTCACGAGGCCGAACTGATCGCGGCGATGACTCCGCTCATCGCCGACCTCGCCGAGGACGGCGCCGGCGCGGTTGCGCTCGCCGGGTCGCGCGGCAAGGGCCGGTCGGACCAGCAGTCGGATTTCGACTTTCGCGTTTATGCCCATGCCTACCGGCAAGACCTGAAGCAGACCACTGAATGGCGCCGTTTCGAGGCCGGCATGGCGGAATGGCAGGCCCGGGGCGTCCGCATGGATGGGGTCTGGATGCGCAGCTATGCCGGCGTCGAGAGCGATCTCGGCGCCTGGCTCAGCGGCACCGCCATCCCCAAGAGCTTCGAGTGGACCATCTGGGGCTACCACCTGCCGACCGATCTTTCGACCCAGCAGATCGTCAGCGACCCTGAAGGCCGGCTGGCGAACTGGAAGCGCCAGCTCGCCCGCTACCCCGAACCGCTGCGCGCCGCGGTGCTCGGCCAGTATCGCGAGATCCTGAACTACTGGGCCGCCGACTATCACTACGAAAGCAAGGTCGAACGGCGCGACCTGGTGTTCCTGGTCGGCATTGCCGGCAAGCTGGCGAACGCGATCCTGCAGGTCGTGTTCGCGCTCAACCGTGCCTACTACCCGGGCGATGGCTGGAACCTGCCGATGGCGGCAGAACTGCCGCTGCTGCCGCCCGATTTCACTTCCCGCATGGCGGCGATCCTGGAGCCGGGGCGCGACCCCGATGCCTTCCGCCGCCAGCGGACCGAACTCATCGCCATGATCGCCGATCTGGAGGTGCTGATCGCGGCCTGACGGCCGTGGTGACGCCGGAGCCGAGGACTCCGGAAGACCAAGAACAACCCCGAAGACCCAAACGACTACCTGTGATTGAGGAGACACATCGTGAAGTTCACGCACGCTTTGGCGGCCCTGGCGCTCGCCGGCACCGCCATCCTGTCCACCGCCAGCTTTGCCCAGGAACAGGTCAACCTGACCTGGCAGATGTGGGGTGACGAGAAGGATACCCCGCTGTTCCAGTCCATCGCCGACCTGGTGACGGCCGAATACCCCAACATCAAGGTGACGCCGCAGTTCTCCGGCTGGACCGATTACTGGACCCGCCTGCCGGTGCTGGCCTCGTCGGGCCAGATCGCCGACCTCGTCGCCATGCAGTCGATGCGCATGCCCAGCTTCTACGGCGTGCTCGAGCCGCT
The DNA here is from genome assembly GCA_016793415.1 of Devosia sp. Lineage (GTDB taxonomy): Bacteria > Pseudomonadota > Alphaproteobacteria > Rhizobiales > Devosiaceae > Devosia_A. The sequence continues at coordinate 1,678 of JAEUMC010000082.1, forward strand.
CGATCCGTTCATCGCCGCCGACAATTTCGACAAGTCGGTGTTCGAGTCCTCGATCATTTCCGGCCTGTCGCAGGATGGCGTGCAATACGCCCTGCCCTATGACGTCGGCCCGTGGCTGGTGTTCTACAACCGCGACAAGTTCGCCGAAGCCGGCATTGCCGAACCCAAGCCCGACTGGACCTTCGCCGATTTCCAGGCCGCCGCCGAAAAGCTCACCAGCGGCGACAATTACGGCTATGCCGTGCAGGCCTTCGATTTCATCGCCGAGCCGGTCGCGCTGGGCGCCGAGTATTTCAATGACGGCAACCAGTTCGATCTGACCAATCCCGGCTATGCCGCTGCGGTCGGCAAGCTCGTCGATCTCGTCGCCGTCGCCAAGGCCTCGCCGGTCTTTGCGTCCGGTGCCGGCGCCGCCACTGCCAGCGGCCGCTTCGCCTCGGGCAATGCCGCCATGTATATCGATGGTCCGTGGTCGCTGATCTCGACCCAGGGCTCGGTCAACTTCAAGATGGGCGTGGCGCCGCTGCCGCGTGGCGAAGGCCCGTCGCGCTTCATCACCGCCGGCTCGGGCTGGGGCATCTCGGCGGCCAGCCAGCACAAGGAAGAAGCCTACAAGGCGCTCAAGGTGCTGACCGGTCCCAAGGCTGCCGAAATCCTCGCTTCGGCCGGTCGTGCGCTCCCCGGCCGCCTCGCCGAGCAGAAGTTCTGGTACGATGTGGCCGCCAAGGATGTCGCCGGCACCCGCGAGACCCTGCAGTACTCGTTCGAGCACTCGACCCCGTTCCGCCTCAATGAAAGCTGGAACGAATTCGAGAACCTGATCACCCAGTACATCCCGCTGGCGCTCAACGGCGACAACACCACGGACGCGGTGCTGGCCGATATCCAGAGCCAGCTGCCGTAAGTCCAGTGGCGCCCGGCCGGTCCCGAATCCGGCCGGGCGTCATGCAAGGCGCCTTCGGGAAAAGTTGCGAGACTTTTCCGTTTCGAAGCGCGGCAAAGCAGCGTGCAGCGCCTCGTCGGCGCAGAAACAGGGAGGAGGTGCCCATGACGCTCATTCAGGCTACCGCGGTCGCGACCAGCGC
>JAEUMC010000136.1 GCA_016793415.1 Devosia sp.
CGAAACGCCTGGCGATACGGGTTTGTTTTGATGCAGCAGGTTTTTGTCGATGCGCCGAACGGGCGGCGCGTCGGGTTTGGTACTGATCTCCCGCTTGCCTTCATTCTCGGCCCATGTGTGATCGAAAGCCGCGATCATGCATTGAAGACCGCGAGCTTTCTTGCCGAACTGGGCGAGCGTCGCGGCGTCCCGCTGATCTACAAATCGTCGTTCGACAAGGCCAACCGTACCAGCTCACGGAGCTTCCGCGGCATCGGCCTGGACGAAGCGCTGCGCATCTTCGAGGCGGTCAAGAGTGAAACCGGTCTCGCTGTCACCACGGACGTGCATGAGCGCGAGCAGTGCGCCGCGGTTGCCGAGGTAGTCGACATCCTGCAGATACCGGCCTTCCTCAGCCGACAGACCGACCTGCTTGTTGCGGCGGCTGCAACGGGCCGGGTGGTCAACGTCAAGAAGGGGCAGTTTCTCGCCCCCTGGGACATGAAGAATGTCGCCAACAAGCTCGACAGTGCCGGCGCCTCAGGCGTGCTGCTGACCGAGCGCGGCACGAGCTTCGGCTACAACACCCTGGTGGTCGACATGCGCGGGCTGCCGATCATGGCCGAGACCGGCAAGCCGGTCGTCTTCGACGCCACCCACTCGGTGCAGCAGCCGGGCGGCCGCGGCGAATCGTCGGGCGGCGAACGGCAGTATGCGCCGGTGCTGGCGCGGGCGGCGGTCGCCGTCGGTGTTGCGGGGGTCTTCATCGAGACCCACGAGGATCCGGACAACGCCCCCTCCGATGGCGCCAACATGATCCCGCTGACCGAGATCGACGGCCTGGTGGCGGAACTCAAGGCGCTCGACGCCATCGCCAAGGCTCGAGGCGCGCGGAGATGACTCCGGCGGCCGCGACCGGCGCGCCGGCCTATATCCGCTGGGCCTGCCTGGCGCTGATCGTGTTCCTGTTCGCCCTGCCGTGCATCGTGGGCCGGCTCACCACCTATTTCGTGCTGCTGTTCGCGATCTTTGCGCTGATCTCGCCTTCGGTGATTGCGGCGTTCCAGTCGCGCAGCCGCAACCCGATCGATGTAATGTTCGTCATCGCGGCAGCCCTGCCGGCGTTGGCGTTCCTGTTCACCTCGGAGAAGCCGAGCGATCTGCTGTTTGCCTTCAATTTCGTGCCGCTGCTGCTGGCGGTGCCGTTTCGCTGGCAACTCGAGAAGTTCGCCCGGCTCGACAGCGCGCTGCTGATCGGACGGCTGGCACTGGCCGGCGCCGGCATCGCGGTGATCGTCGGGGTGGTGCAGGTAGGAGTGCTCGGTTACGACCGCGCCGGACAGCCGCTGATGAGCATGTTCCACTTTGCCGACACGGCAATGCTGCTGGGCTTCATCGCGTTGGTCGGGGTGTTTGCGCCCGGCAAACACCGCCGCTGGTTGTTCCTGCTCGGACCGGTTTTCGGTGTGTCGGCGGCGCTGCTGGGCGGGACGCGCGGCGCCTTGATCGCCGCGCCGGTGCTCGGCTTCGTGGCACTAGCGTTCGGGCTGGCGCTGGCGCCGGCGCGGCATCGCACCCTGCCGCTGGTGGTCGCCGGCGTGGTAGCCGTGCTGTCTGCCGTCCTGCTGTTCGCTGCCGCCAAGATTGGAATGGGACGCGCGCTGGACGGCTTTTCGGTGACGCAGGATGTGATTGCCGGTGGCGCTGTCGACCAATCCACCCAGGAGCGGCTGACGATGCTGTGGGGCGGCTGGCAGGCGTTCCTGCATGCCCCGCTATTCGGTTATGGCTGGCCCGACATGGTGCCGGCCATCCTGCCCTACATTCCGGACAACGAAGTCGAGCGCATGCTGAGCTTCCGGCAGTTGCACAACGGCCTGTTGAGTTTTGCCGTAGGAGCAGGCATCCCCGGGGTGATCAGTTTCCTGATCCTGTCTGTCTCCCCGGTCATCGCCGTATTCCGCACGCCACGCGACGCGTTGTTCGTATCGCGGCTCTACCTCGCGCTGACCTTGTGTGTCGGCTATGCGGTGTTCCAGCTGACCATCATCATGATCGGCTTCGAGTTCCACACCGTGCAGTACGCATTCATGACCATGGCGATCCTCGCCTTCGTCCGGGTCCCCGCGCCGGCGGTGGCGCCTCAGTCGGCACGCGGCAAGGCGCCGGTGGGACCGGAGACGGCGAGCACCGCGTAATACTCTTCGCCTCGCCCTGCCCCCTCGTCGCGCTTCAGCACCGTGACCAGGCGGGTGCGCGAGAATTCGGGGCGGGGCGGCAGCGCCCCTGCCTCGGTCGGGGTCTTCACGCTTACCACCAGCAGCGCCGGCGACAGCGCCGGATAGCGGCTATCGGCCGGCAGGAAATCGTAGCGCGGGTGAGCAGCGATGTCGCGCACCGGACGCGAGTCTCCGGCGGCGCGCCCATGGAAGAACAGCTCGCCCGTCAGCCGATAGTTGCCCTCGGTCCAGATCACCTTGGCGCCGATCTCATCGGCGAGCTCGCGAATCTCTGCCGCCAGCGTGTCCCACCCCCGCAGCATGCGAGTGCGATCGGCATAGCCGAGGTCAAGCGGGTGATAGACCGCCTGTACATAGGCAAAGCCGATCAGCGCAACGCCAAGGGCCAGTTGCACGGCGCTGGCGGCGATTACGACCCAGCGCCCCAGCGGCCGCGGCGGCAACAAGCAAACGAAGGCCGCGCCGAGCAAGGCCAGTACGGGCGCCACAGGCTGCAGCCAGTTCACCTCGACGCGGGCATGCAAGGCGTGAAACAGGAAGTAGACGAGCACAGGCAGTGTGGTCAGTACCGGCAATGCCAGCCGGGCGCCGACCCGCCTGCCGTAACCCAGCAGCCAGCCGCCCATGGCCAGCAGGGCGCACAGCAGCAACACCGGCCCCATCGCCGCAGCCTGGCTGACGACGAACTCGCTCACCAGGCGCCCGAACTGCTCCTCGAACGAGACGACGCGCGCGCCCTGGAACAGAAAGGACTGCCAGCCGTGCTGGTAATTCCACCACAACACCGGCGCAAACACGAGGAGTGCCAGGAGGCCGCCAAGCCAAAGCTGCCAGCGGGCCAACTGACGGCGGCCATCGGCAGTGGCAAACACGAACAGCACCAATCCGAGGCCGAACCAGGCGTTGGTGTACTTGGATGCAAGCCCCGCGCCGGCGAACAGGCCGACGGCCAACCACCAGTTGGGGCGTGAGCGCGCGACGGCCTCGGCCGCTGCCCACAGCGATAGTGTCCAGAACAGCGTCGATGGTGCGTCGGGGGTGGCGACGAAGTTCACCGCACCCTGCAGGCTGAGGCAATACCAGGCGGCGGCAAGGGCGGCAGCACTGCGCCCCGGGATCAACAGCCGGGCGGTGCGATAGAGCGCCGCCAGCACTGCCAGCCCGGCGAGCAACGGCAGCAGGCGAACACCAAGCAGCGAATCGCCGCCGATCAGGCGTCCAATGGCGATCATCACGGCAACGGCTGGCGGATGATCGAGGTATCCCGCCGAGGGGTAGGCCGACCACAGAGCGTAATAGGCCTCGTCACCGTCGAGACCGACGCTCAGCGCCACGAACAGCTTGGCCGCGAACGTCGACAGCACCACCGCCAGTGCAAAAATCTCAGCGCCAACCAACCCCGTCCTGGCGGGGGTCTCGAAGGGGATGTTGGTTTCGGCGGACATGGAACCCGTTGGCATATCGACAGGGGGCGCACCCTAACCACGGATGCGTCCGCTCCGGAATGGTTTTTGCGGCGGGTGCGGCAGCATACCCCGACAGCGTGCAGAGCCCTGACAGGATAGACTGTATATTGTGGGGTTCCGAAGTTATTCGACTTCCTTACGGGACGG
>JAEUMC010000140.1 GCA_016793415.1 Devosia sp.
CCCCTCAGGGGAGAAGGTGGCGCGAAGCGCCGGATGAGGGGTGAAGCGGCGCAACACGCGCTCGCTAGGAAGCTGAACCCCTCACCCAGTTCCGCTACGGACCTATCGGTCCTAGCTCCACTGCCCTCTCCCCTCAGGGGCGAGGGGAAACGGGGCACCGCTGGCGTGCTTGGCTACCCCTCACCCCGGCCCACTCCCCCGAGGGGCGGGGGGGGGCTCGTGGCACCCGCGAGGCCTACCCATTCGCCGCCAGATAATCCTCGACCAACCCCACCCAATACCGCGACGCCGGCGCAATCACCGCGTCGTTGAAATCATATTTCGGGCTGTGGAGGTCCGCGCTCGGCCCATTGCCGACGAACAGGTAGCTCCCCTTCTGCTTCTGCAGCATGAAGGCAAAATCCTCGCTGACCAGCAGCGGCTTCAGCGTCCCGACTTTCGCTTCGCCGAAATGCCTGATCGCCGTCTGCCGCGCGAACTCGGTCTCGTCGTGATGGTTGAATAGCGCCGGAAAGCCCGGCGGGTGCACCACTTCGGCTACCGCGCCAAAGCTTGCCGCCTGCGCTTCGGCCAACGTCTTGATCCGTTGGCGCACCCGGTCGCGCACTGCCTCGGTAAAGGCGCGGGTGTTGAGCTGCAGCTCGACGCTGTCGGGGATGACATTGGGCATCGAGCCGCCATGCATCATCCCCACGGTGATCACCGCCGTCTCCAGGGGGTCGATATTGCGCGCCACGATCGATTGCAGCGCCACGACCAGCGACGAGGCCGCGACGATCGGGTCGACCGCCTCATGCGGCATGGCGCCATGCCCGCCTCTGCCCTTGATGGTGATGATGATCCAGTCGACCGCCGCCATTGCCGGCCCGTCGATGAAACGGAACTCGCCCTCCGGCACGCCCGGCCAGTTGTGCATGCCGAACAGCGCATCGACCGGGAAGCGTTCGAGCAGCCCGTCCTCCAGCATCTGCACCGCGCCACCGACCTCTTCGGCCGGCTGGAAGATCAACCGCACCGTGCCAGAAAAGTTGCGCGTTTCGGCAAGGTGCTTAGCCGCCGCCAGCAGGATCGTGGTGTGCCCGTCATGCCCGCAGGCGTGCATCACGCCCGGCTTGCCGCTGGCATAAGGCAGCCCGGTGGCTTCCGTGATCGGCAGCGCATCCATATCGGCGCGAAGCCCGATCGTGCGCTCCCCTGCCCCGGCCGTCAGCGTCGCCACCACGCCGGCGCCACCGATGCCGGTCGCCACCTCATACCCCCAGCCACGGAGCAGTTCGGCGACCAGCGCGCTGGTGGCGAACTCCTCGCGGCTGAGCTCCGGCGCAGCGTGCAAACGCCGGCGCAGTGCAATGAAATCGGCAATGTCGTTCGGTGCGGAGATCGGCGGAGTGACTTTCATGGCGAGCGCCTGTATCGCAGACTTCCGACCCCGATAGAACAGGTCTTCTAGCGCGTCATGCCCCACCCCCTGCTCGAGCTTCTGACCAATGCCGCCGAAGGCCGCTTCCCCGCCGTCGATGGCGGCGTCACCGTGCTGCCGCCGCTGGCGGGTGGCTGGGAATGTTCGGTGGCCTTCACCGGCCACGCCGTTGTCGCCACGGCGCGCTCGGCCGACGAAGTGCTGCAGCACGGCCCCGATGGGTTCGGCGCCTCGATGGCCCCGGATTTCCTGCGCTGGCTCGCCGGCCCCACGGGCTTTGTCGGCGTCATCGACGCCATGCTCTATACCCGCGGCACCGGCCGCTCGACCCTGCCGCTTCGCACCGATGCCGACGAGCACCCGCGCGTGCAATATGCCCGGCAGTACCGCTCCGACGTCCGCGTCTATGGCGACGAGCGCGGCCTCATCACCATCGGCGCCGGCCTTGCCGGGCGGCGCGAACTGAGCGTCGAAGCCGACACCCACAATCGCGGCGACGGCACGGCGCTGATCAGGGAAGCCATCGGCCTCGTGCCGGAAGGCGAACTGCTGTTCGCCGCGGTCTCCCCCGGCAACGCCCGCTCACTGCGAGCCTTCCTGAGTTTGGGGTTTACCCCGATCGGCAGTGAAGCGCTGATCAGGCCAGCCCGCTAGGGCAAGAGCGCACCGGCCTCTCCGTGATCCTCCCCCGCGGGGCGGGGGAGCAACCATGTGTCAGTGGGTCTCGATGACCCATGGTGTTGCTCGTTTGAGGACGAGGT
>JAEUMC010000143.1 GCA_016793415.1 Devosia sp.
GTGGTTAAGAGGGGTGGCTTTGTCTGCGTTCTTGCCAAACCCACCGGCCGGACCCGCCCCCTTCTGGGGGTTTGTTGGTGGGGGGCCGTCTCTGTCAGTCGGCGTACGCTACCCCCGCGCTGCCAGCGCCGCCCCCGTGAGACTCCCCTTCGCCCCACGCAACCCCGTCGGCGTCCCCTCGAACACCACGCTGCCGCCCTCGTGGCCGGCGCCGGGGCCGAGGTCGATCACCCAATCCGCCCGGCTGATCACGTCGAGATTGTGCTCGATGACGATCACCGTCGAGCCGGCGTCGACCAGCCGGTCGAAAAGGCCGATCAGCGTATCGACGTCGTTCATGTGGAGCCCGGTGGTCGGCTCATCCAGCACATAGATATTGCCGGATTTGCCGAGCTCCGCCGCGAGCTTCAGCCGCTGCCGTTCGCCGCCCGACAGTGTCGACAGCGGCTGCCCCAGCGTCAGGTAGCCGAGCCCGACATCGTCGAGCCCCTTGAGGATCTTGGCGATAGCCGGCTCGGTGAAGAACTCGGTCGCCTCGGTGACGCTCATTTCGTAGACGTCGCTGATCGCCTTGCCACGCAGCTTGTGCTGCAGCACCTCGTCGGTGAAGCGCTTGCCCTCGCAGGTCTCGCAGACGCTCGCCACCGGGTCCATGTGCGCGAGGTCGGTATAGGTGACGCCCAGCCCCTTGCAGTCGGGGCAGGCGCCCTTCGAGTTGGCGGAAAACAGCGCCGCATCGACCCCGTTGGCCTTGGCGAAGGTCTTGCGGACCGTATCGAGGATGCCGGTATAGGTCGCGGTGTTGGAGCGCGACGAGCCGCGGTTGAGGTTCTGGTCGATGATCACCGTGTCGGGGTAGGCGGCAGGGAGCGAACCCTGGATCAGCGAGCTCTTGCCGGCGCCGGCGACGCCGGTGACCACGGTCAGCACACCCTCGGGGATCGCCACCGAGACATCGCGCAGGTTGTTGGTTTTCGCATGCGCGATCTTCAGCTGGCCCTTGGCCTTGCGGCCCTCGGCCTTGATCGGCTGGTGCTTCTTCATGTGGTTGCCGGTCAGCGTGCCGGATTTCAGCAGCCCGTCGAAATCGCCCTCGTAGACGATTTCGCCGCCCTTCGAACCGGCGAACGGCCCCATGTCGACCACGTGGTCGGCGATGGCGATCATGTCGGGCTTGTGCTCGACGATCAGCACCGTGTTGCCCTTGTCCCTCAGCCGCTGCATCAGTCCGGCCAGCGGGCCGACATCGTGCGGGTGGAGGCCGACGCTCGGCTCGTCGAACACATAGGTGATGTCGGTCAGCGACGAGCCGAGATGGCGCACCATCTTCACCCGCTGGCTTTCGCCGCCCGACAGGGTCGAACTCTCGCGGTCGAGGCTCAGATAGCCGAGCCCGATGGTGACGAGGTTTTCGAGCCGCGCCGCCAGCGCCTCGATCATCGGCTTGATCGATGGCGCCTCGATCGAGCGGACGAATGGCGCGAGGTCGGACACCTGCATCGCCGAGCATTGGGCGATCGACTTGCCGTTCACCTGGCTGCCGAGCGCCGCTGCGTTGAGCCGGGCGCCGCCGCAGGCCGGGCAGGTGGCGCGGGTAAAGATCTTGTCGTACTCGACCCGGACATGCGGCTGCAGGTTCTCGGGGTCCTTCGATCCGAGCCCCTTTTTCAGCTTGGCGACCACGCCCTCATAGGTGAGGCCGATCTTGCCGACCTTGATCTTGCGGCCGTCGTCGAGGTTGAGGAGGTTCTCCCGCTCCTCGGCGGTGAACTTCGCTACCGGCTTGTCCATGTCGAACAGTCCGGAGTTCTTGTAGATCTCCCAGTACCAGCTATCGACGGCGAAATCCTTGGGCAGCAGGGCGCCCTGGTTGAGCGACTTCGACTCATCGACCACCGCGCTCATATCCATCGCGGCGACCTGGCCGATGCCTTCGCAATCGGGGCACATGCCGCGCGGGTCGTTGTAGGAATAGAGCCCGGGCGCGCCCAGCTTTGGTTCGGCCGCACGCGAAAAAATCACCCGCAGCATCTGCGCCGCGTCGGTGACGGTGGCGACGGTCGAGCGCGAATTGCCGCCCAGCCGCTGCTGGTCGACAATGATGGCGGCCGAGATGTTCTCGAGCTCGTCGGCATCGGGCTGGCCGTAGTGCGGCATGAACTGCTGGACGAACGCCGGGTAGGTCTCGTTGATCAGCCGCTGGCTTTCGGCTGCGATGGTGCCGAACACCAGCGAGGATTTGCCCGAACCCGACACCCCGGTGAACACCGTGATCTTCCGCTTCGGGATATCGAGCGACACGTTCTTGAGATTGTTCTCCCGCGCCCCGCGAATCTTGATCGAGCCGTACATCTGCGTCCTCTTTGTACTTTACCAGTTAGTTAAATAAACTCGCCGGGCTTGGCAACCCCTTCAGCGCAGCCGGTCGAGCACCGCGAACTCGGTGTGGATCCGGCGGCGCTCGGTCTCCGACAGCGGCAGGGCGAGAAAGCGGCGATAGAGGTCCGTAGCCACCTGATGCTGGCCCATCGCCAGGGCCAGTTCGATGCGCGCCGCGAGCGCCTGGGCCTCGTCGGGCCGGCCGCTGCCCGGCGCGACGGGGAGGACCGGAATGGTGATGTTCTCTGCGTTCATGGTCGTGGCCTCGGATTGGGGAACCGGCCGCCAGCATGGGCGTCCGGTTGTTGATCATCGACAGGGGGTGGCAGGCTCTAGAGGCTCGCCTTGCGGATCGCCCTGGCGCCGATGCTGAGCCCGACTGCGGCGGTGCCGAGCGCCACCAGCACGCCCCACAGCACCGTGGTGGTGAGGAGCTCGCCGGCGAACAGCGCCCGTTCGGCCTCGATCAGGTAGGTCAGCGGGTTGAAGCGGCTGGCGATATAGAGCCAGCCCGGCCCGTTCTCGATCGGCAGCAGCACCCCGCCCAGCAGCATCAGCGGCAGCGCCACCGACTGGCTCACCATGTAGAACAGCGAGGTGTTGTGCCGCGCTGCGATCGCCAGCGCATAGGAGAGCGCGGCGACTCCAGCTCCGAACAGGGCCAGCAGGGCCAGCCCGAACAGCATCTGGAACGGATGGAGCTGCAAGCCGAACGGCCAGGCGAGCAGGATCAGCGCCAGGGCCTGCAGCGCCAGCGGGAACATCTCCTTGAGCGAGCGGCCGAAGATCAGCGCCGGCCGGCTCATCGGGGTGGAGAGGAACCGTTCGAGCACCCCGCTCATCAGCTCTTCGGTGAGGCTCCAGCCCACCATCGCGGTGCCGAACAGCGTCAGCATCACGATCATCCCCGGCACGAACCACTGCAGCGCCTCGGCGGTCGAACCGCCGACATTGAGCAGCGGCACGAAGAAGGCGAGGTAGAGCACCGGCTGCACCAGCCCGAACGCCATCCAGGACGGGTCGGCAAGGGTGGGTTTCATCTCGCGGGTGAACGAGGTGGCGACGTCACGGAAGAAGGTCATGGGTTTGCTCCAAGCCACAGGTGCTGGGTCTGCGTCCCTTCTCCCCTGAGGGGAGAAGGTGCCCGCAGGGCGGATGAGGGGTTCAGCAGTTCAGCGAGCGCGCGATGAGAGGCTGCACCCCTCACCCCGCCAATGAGGTCGTTGGCGTCATTCGCCGCCCTCTCCCCTGAGGGGGGAGGGGATACTTCGGCCGGCGCACGGCGCCGCCTCACTGGTGCAAATGGCCCTTTCATGCTGCGGTCTCCCGCAGCGAACGGCCGGTGAGCCCGAGAAACACGTCGTCCAGCGTCGGTCGGCGGACATTGGCGGCCAGCACCCGCGCCCCACGCTGATCCAAAGCCCGGATGAACTCCGGCAACACTGCTTCGCCGCCCTTCACCGTCACCCCGACCCTGGCACCGTCGCGGCTGATCTCGCGCGCCTCTGGCAGGTTGGCTGCAACTTCGGCCGCGACGCCGGCATTGTCGGCATCGATGGTGATGCGGTCGCCGGCGAGGTTGGCCTTCAGCCGTTCCGGCGTGTCGTTGGCGATGATCTGGCCATTGTCCATGATCATCACCCGCTCGGCCATCGAGTCCGCTTCATCGAGATAGTGGGTGGTGAGAAAGATCGTCATGCCGCTCGATTTCCTGAGCTTGAGGATGTGCTCCCACAGGTTGGCGCGGCTATGCGGGTCGAGCCCGGTCGAGGGTTCGTCGAGGAACAGCACCTTGGGGCTGTGCATCAGTCCGAGCGCGATATCGACCCGTCGTTTCTGGCCGCCCGAGAGGCTCATGCCGGTGCGTTGCTCGAGCCCGGTGAGCTCCAGCATGCCAATCAGCTCGTCGGCGCGGCGCGCCGAGTCCGCCTTGCTCATCCGCTGCGCTGCGCCTTGCGTCAGCAGCTCGTCGCGTAGCTTGTTGTAGCCACCGGCGCCGGCGCCCTGGCCGACATAGCCGATGCGACGGCGCACCGCGTTGGCGTCGCGCAGCACGTCGTGTCCGGCGACGCTCGCTGCACCCGCCGTCGGCGGCAGCAGCGTCGTCAGCATGCGCACGCTGGTGGATTTGCCGGCGCCATTGGGGCCGAGGAATGCCACCAGCTCGCCTTCCGCCACGTCGAGGTCGAGGCCGCGCACCGCCTCGACGACGCCCTGCTTGGTCTTGAAGCTGCGCTTCAGTCCGCGGGCATGGATCATTGCTTCACTCCTCAATTCGCTTCAGGTTGGACAAGCCTAACCAGCCCTGCTGACATGACGTGTCAGCAGGCTGGTTTTCGACACGCCCCGCGCGATCTCCGAGGGATATCTCGACTTTCGCGGCTTGGCGGTATAACGTTGTGCAGTGTACGGAGTTTGGATAACGCCAATCCCGTACACTGTAAAGAGTTATTTTTGGGAGGCCGGATGGCCGAGGAAATTACCGGTCGCGGCGATCCGATCCGGACGTTGGAACTGATGTGGGGCAAGGCGGCGGCGCCCAGGCGTGGGCCCAAATCACGGGTCAGCGTCGCCGACCTGGTGGCGGCCGCCGTCACCATCGCCGATGCCGAGGGGATCGATGCGGTCTCCACCCGGCGGGTCGCCGAGGCGGTCGGCATCTCGCCGATGAGCTTTTATACGCACATTCCGGACAAGGCGGTGTTGCTCGATCTGATGCTCGATGCCGTCGCCACCGGCCAGGCCGGCGAGGAAACGCCCGAATTTCACGCGGACAACTGGCGCGCCAATGTCACGCTGGTGGCGCGCAGTTTTCGCCGCTTCTACCTGGCCCATCCCTGGGCGTTGGAAATCGGCACGCACCGCCCGGTACTCGGGCCCAACACCATCCGCGCTTACGACAATTTCCTCACCGTGTTCGACGGGCTCGGCCTCGGCGAAGTCGAGATGGATTTCTGCGTCATCCTCGTCGCCAACTATGTGCATGGTGCGGTGCGCGACGTGGTGCGCGCCAACATGGTCAAGGCGCAGACCGGGATGAGCGACGACGAGTGGTGGTACACCATCGAGCCGTTCCTCTCGACCATGGATTTCTCGTCCTACCCGGTGGCGAGCCGGGTCGGCGCTGTGGTCGGCGAGCTCTACGGCCTCGGCAACCCGGACCTCGCCTTTGATTTCGGCCTCGAACGCATCCTCGACGGGCTCGAGCGGCTGATCTCGGGCAAGGTCTCGTCCG
>JAEUMC010000991.1 GCA_016793415.1 Devosia sp.
CATATTGCGGTTCTCGATGCCCGAGCGCCGCCCCGGGTTCTGGCCGGCGCGACCGAGGATGCCGCATTTCGAGGCCGGGGACCTGGTGGGCATTCTGCCGCCTGGCAGCGATGTGCCGCGCTATTACTCGATTGCCAGTGCCGCGAAGGATGGCGTGCTCGAGGTCTGCGTTCGCAAGCAGGCAAGTGGCATCTGCTCGGAGTTCCTGCATGGGCTCGTCCCGGGTGACACGGTGGAGGCCTTCATCCGGCCCAACCCCGATTTCCGCCCCAACCGCAGCCGTCGGCCGCTGATCCTCGTCGGGGCGGGAGCGGGGGTCGCTCCGCTCGCCGGGTTCGTCCGCAGCAACCGGCACCGCCCCGTCCATCTGTTCTTCGGCGCCCGTGATCCCGGATCGGATTTTCTCTATCGCGACGAGATGCAGGAGGCTCTGGCCACCGGGCGCCTCGCGTCGCTCACGACTGCGTTCTCGCGGGTAATAGGGGGCGGCTATGTGCAGGACCGGCTGCTCGATGAAGGCTCTCGGGTCCGCGAACTGGTCGCGCGGGGCGCCCAGATCATGGTGTGCGGCGGTCGCGACATGGCGAGCGGCGTACGCGAGGCGATGGACGCCTGTCTCGCCCCGCTCGGCCTTTCCGTCGATGCCCTGAAACGCAAGGGACTTTACCTGGAAGATGCGTACTGAAACCAGACTTGTCCGGCGGGTCCTCAATGGGCCCACCATGGGAACACGCTATTCAATAGTGTGCTTCGCCGATGCAGATCGTCCACTTGCCAAGCTGCACGAAGCGCTGCAGCAGAGCGTGGATACCGTCGACGGCCAGATGTCGACGTGGAGGCCGGGTTCCGATCTGATGCGCCTCAATCGCGCGCCGATCGGGACCTGGTTCGATGTGCCCGAAGAGCTCGCGACCGTGCTGGCGGCGGCGCTGGAGGTCGGCCGCATTTCCGGCGGCGCCTTCGACATCGGTGTCGGTGATCTTGTTGCTGCCTGGGGCTTCGGGCCCGGTACAGGCGCACCCGATCCCGACGCCATCGACGTCGCAGGAGCCGGGGAGCGCGTTCCGGCCCACCTCGCTCTTGAACTCGATCCGATCGGTCGGCGCGCGCGCAAGCATGCCCCGCTCTCGCTGGATCTTTCCGGCATTGCCAAGGGGTACGGCGTCGACGAACTGGCCCGGGTGCTCGAGAGCGACGGTATCGTCAGCTATCTCGTTTCGATCGATGGCGAGCTGCGGGCTGGAGCGCCCAAGCCAGATGGGTCGGGCTGGCGCGTCGCTCTGGAGCGCCCCGAATTCGGCCATCGTACCGCTGCCGGGGTGATCGAGATCGCCGGCGCGGCTCTCGCTACCTCGGGTGACTACCGACACGTGGTCGAGTACCGCGGCGCCAGCTATGGCCACACCATCGACCCGCAGCACCACGCGCCGGTGCGCAACGGTCCGGCGTCGGTAACGGTTCGCGCCAAGAGCGCCATGCAGGCGGACGCCTGGGCCACGGCCCTGCTGGTTCTCGGCCCCCGGCGCGGCGTCGAGCTCGCGTCGACACTCGGTCTCGAGGTGTTGTTCGCCGACCGCCACACCAATCCGATCCACCTCGACCAACCAACGACCCCAGCCCCTGAAAGGAGGAGCTACCATGACCAGGACTTTCGTTAGGCTCGCGGCAAGCGCATGCGGGATCTGTGTGCTTGGTGCACTACCGGCATCTGCCGCCGATATCCGAGGCGAGCTCACGCCCGACCTCATCTACGACCATTGCCTCGCGGCGGGGGTGGGTAGCCAGACCGAGGGAACATTCATGTTGCCGGACGGCCGCCGTATCACCGGTACGGTGCTCTGCACTGCAGAGGACCTCGCTGCTGCCAAGGCCAAGCCGTCGCGCCATGGCGATGACGAAGACGATGATGACGATGAGGGCGACGCTCGGGAGGGCTACGACGCCTGAGTGAACGGCGGGCGTACCTTGCTGCCTAGACGACGGTGCCGAACAGGGCGCCGATGGCGGCCGTGATCAGCATGGCGAGGGCCCCCCAGAACACGACGCGGGCGGTCGGCTTCCACGGTGAAGCCCCGCCCGCTGCGGCGCCGATGGCGCCCAGAGCGCCCAGAAATACCAGGGACGCGAGGGCGACGGCCCAGATCAGCCAGGCGCCCGGCGACAGCAGGACGGCAAGCAGCGGCAATGCCGCTCCGACTGCGAAGGTCACAGCCGAGGTGAGCGCCGCCTGCACCGGGCGCGCTGTCGATACCTCCGAAAGGCCCAGTTCGTCGCGCGCATGGGCGCCCAGCGCATCCTTGGCCATGAGCTGGGCAGCGACTTGCGCGGCCAGCGGCTCATCCAGGCCGCGCGCCACGTAGATGGCGGTGAGCTCGGCCTGCTCCGAGGCCGGCTGGTTGGCGAGTTCCCAGGTCTCCTTGGCGAGGCTGGCTGCCTCGGTATCGGATTGCGAGCTCACCGAAACATATTCGCCGGCAGCCATCGACATGGCGCCGGCAACGAGCCCGGCGACCCCGGCAATCAGAATAGCGCCTTTGTCCCCCGAAGCCGCCGCCACGCCGATGATCAGGCTCGCCGTCGAAACGATGCCGTCATTGGCTCCGAGCACCGCGGCCCTGAGCCAGCCGATGCGCCCGACCTGGTGATCTTCCGTGTGGGTCTTCATTCTGGTCATGCAATGTCCTTTATCGCGGCGGCCAGCGCCCCATCATAGTCAACTCTTGCCGCGGTGCCGAAGTCTTCTGCCTGGCGCCATGGCATATAGGCAGCCACGCTGACGGTGGGTGCTTTGAGCAGTACGTCTCGCATGGCGCGTTGTCGGGTGGTTTGATCTGCCGCAATAGCGCCAACGCCATCG
>JAEUMC010000232.1 GCA_016793415.1 Devosia sp.
GACTTCGTCCCACACGCCTTCAACCAACCGCTCCTTCGTCTCCCTCCCCCTTGCGGGGAGGGATCAAGGGTGGGGGTCAACACGCACCGGCCTACCCGCATGACCAAAAAGAAAAACTTCTCGCTCCTCTCGCACCGCGCCGGCGCGGCGTTCCTCGCGCCCGCCGCGGCCCTCGTCGGCGTGTTCGTGCTGCTGCCGTTCTTCTGGGTGATCTTCGTCTCGTTCACCAATCGGACGCTGCTGGGCAAGACCGCGCTCAGCCCGGATTTCGTCGGGCTACAGAACTATTTCCAGCTGTTCGACCCGACGACCTTCTTCACCCGTGGACAGTTCGGCTTCTCGCTGATCCTCACAACGCAGTTCGTGCTGCTGTCGGCGCTGGTGGGGCAGGCGCTGCTGGGGCTGCTGCTGGCCTGGCTGATGCAGACCATCCCCCCTGCCCTCAAGCGCATCGTCGAAACCGCTGTCATCGCCGCCTGGATCCTGCCCGAGGTGGTGATCGGCTTCGCCTGGTTCGCCTTCCTCGATTACGACAACGGCACGCTGAACATGATCCTCAGGGGGCTTGGCCTGCCGGCGGGAGATTTCCTCCTGCAGCAGCCGTTCTGGGTGATCGTCATCTTCAACACCTGGCGTGGCGCAGCGTTCTCGATGATGCTGTTCAACTCGGCTTTCGCCTCGATCCCGCCCAGCTACTTCCAGGCGGCTGACGTCGCCGGCGCTTCGAGCTGGCAGAAATTCCGCGATATCGGGCTGCCGCTGATCCGCGGCCATGTGGTCACCGACCTGATCCTCATCACCATGTGGACGTTCAACGTGTTCACGCCGTTCATCCTGACCAATGGCGGGCCGAGCTACCGCACGGAGCTCTTGTCGATCTACAACTACCGCATCGCCTTCCGGGAGTTCGATTTCGGCAAGGGCGCGGCCGTGGGTGTGATCATCATGCTGATCAACCTGGTGTTCGCGCTGATCTACCTGTCGTTCGGCAGGAAGAAGGCCAAGGCGGTGGAAGAATGAGGCTGAGCTTTCCGCAACTGCTCGCCCGCATCGGCTTTTCGGCGCTGGCCGCGATCATCGGCATCCTGTTCGCGCTGCCGCTGATCTGGTTCATCTTCGCGCCGTTCAACGCCCGGGCGGAGCTGGGCATCGCCATTCCCGATCCATGGACGCTGCAGAATTTCCTCACCGTGTTCGGCAACGGCTTTGCCATGCGCGGGCTGCTCAACAGCCTGATCCAGAGCGTCGGCGGGGTGATCCTCGTCGCTGCGGCGGCGACGCTGGCGGCCTATGCGTTGTCCCGCTCATCGATCCCCGGCAAGGGGATGATCACCTATGTGCTGCTGCTGTTCTCTTCGGTGGTGTCGGGGACGGCGGCAATGGTGCCGATCTTCCTGATCATCTCGTCGGTCGGGCTGATGGACACCCATATCGCGGTCATCCTGGTGTTCGCCGGTGGGCTGTTGCCGACCGCCATGTTCATCCTGCGCGACTTCATCGACGGCATCCCCAGGACCTACGAGGAAAGCGCCATGGTCGCCGGCGCCTCGCCGGTGCAGGCCTTCTTCGACGTGGCGCTGCCGGTGATCCGGCCGGGCATCGTGGTGGTGGTGGTGTGGGCCTTCGTCAACATCTGGGGCTCGTTCCTCATCCCCTTCATCCTGCTCCGCTCCGATGACCTGATGCCGTCATCGGTCGCCATCTACTCGTTCTACTCGGAGGCGGGGACGCCGATCGTGACGCTGCTCGCGGCCTACTCGCTGATCTACTCCCTGCCCGTCGTCGCCCTCTATCTCTTCGTCAGCTGGAAGTTCGGCTTCCGCTTCTTCGGTGGAATCAAAGCGTAATGGCCTCGGTCGAATTCCAGAACGTCACCAAGAGCTTCGGCACCTTCAACGCCGTCTCGGACATCAGCTTCAAGGTCGCCGATGGCGAGTTCATCTGCCTGCTCGGCCCATCGGGCTGCGGCAAGACCACCAGTCTGAGGATGATCGCCGGGCTCGAAACGCCGAGCTCCGGCAAGATCATGATCGGGCCCGATGACGTGACGCACCTCCACCCCAAGGATCGACAGATCTCGATGGTGTTCCAAGATTATGCGCTCTACCCGCACATGAACCTTGCCGACAACATTGCCTACCCGCTGAAGGTGCGCGGCGAGAGTGTCGAAAAGCGCCATAAGCGGGCCAAGGAAGTGGCCGACGTCCTGAAGATCGGCGAGCTGCTGAACCGGCTGCCGAGCCAGATCTCGGGCGGGCAGCAGCAGCGCACCTCGCTGGCGCGGGCGCTGGTCTATCCGAGCCGGGTCTACCTGTTCGACGAACCACTCTCCAACCTCGACGCCAAGCTCCGGCTGGAAGCGCGCGGCTTCCTCAACCACCTGCAGCGCGACATGGGGATGACGGCGGTTTACGTGACGCATGACCAGGCGGAAGCCATGGCGCTGGCCACCCGGATCGCAGTGATGGATCGCGGCCGGATCGTGCAGTTCGCGCCGCCGATCGAGATCTACCGCCGGCCGGCGACGACCTTCGTCGCCAACTTCGTCGGCAACCCGCCGATGAACATGATCCCTGTCGAAGGCACGGTCGAGGGCGAGAAGCTGCAACTGCGCGCCCACGGTGTGCTGGTTCGCGACGTGCCGATCTCCCAAGGGATCAAGGCGGCGCTCGGCAAGGGCGCCGGGCTTACTCTGGGGGTGCGGCCGGAACACCTCAGCATGGGCACGATCAACGACGTGAACATGGTCAGCGGCAAGCTGTTCGCCAACGAGAACATGGGCCCGGAAAAGCTGGTGACCTTCGAGCGCCAGGACGGCGGCCGCGTGACGGCCCGCATCTTCACCGACAATGCGGTGGAGACGACGGAGAATGTGGCGTTCACCTTCAGCGGTGCGCACGCCACGCTGTTCGATGCGGAGGGCAAGCGCATCCCGGCGGATGGGGAGATGCCGCTGTGAGGGTGGCGGTGCTGACTGAGAGAGGCTCCCCCCTCCCATCCTCCCCCACAAGGGGGGAGGTGCCGCATCGAGTGTTCGGCATTATCGCGCCACAACCACGACTCTTCACCTCCCCCCTTGTGGGGGAGGCCGGGAGGGGGGGGGCCGCATGACCCAGATCGTCAAAGCCCACATCACCCGCGCCGACCAGGCGAAAAACCCGTATTTCTACATCCCCGTCACCGTCCCCGCAGGGACAACCCGGATCGATGTGGTGCTTGCCTACCCCAAGGCCGATGACTGTGTGATCGACCTTGGAATGTTCGATCCCGCTATGACCCCCTACCCGTCCGAAGGCGGGTTCCGCGGCTGGTCCGGTGGGTTCCGCGATCGCTTCTACGTCGCGACCGACAGCGCCACGCCCGGCTATGTGCATGGGCCGATGCCGGCAGGTGAGTGGAACGTCATCCTCGGGCTCTACAAGGTGCCGGCCGATGGCGCCGAAGTGACCGTCACGATCGAGCTCGACAGCAGCGAGCGCCCCACCAACCCGCAGCCGGAACGGACCTTTCCGGTTCGCGCCGGCGCCGGGTGGTATCGCGGCGACCTCCATTGCCACACCTTTCATTCCGATGCGGCGGGCTCGCCCGAGACACTGCACAACGCGGCGGTGCAGGCGGGGCTCGATTTCCTCGCCATCGCCGACCACAACACCATCACGCAGCGGCGCTACTTCCATCCGGCTTCGTCGCCCGACCTGGTATTCGTGCGCGGCATGGAGGTGACCACCGCCGTCGGGCACGCCAATGTCTTTGGGGTCGACGAGTGGATCGACTTCCGCATGACCAAGCCGTCGGACGCGCACGTGCTGGCGGAGATGGCGCACCGCAAAGGCGGCCTCTTGTCGATCAACCACGACAAGCCAACCATTCCCTGGGATTACGAGTTTCCGGCTGCCGACTGCCAGGAAGTCTGGCAGTCCACCTGGATGGCGTGGAATTGGGTGTCGCTGGCGCGCTGGCAGCAGCGGCTTGCCTCTGGCTTGCGGATCTCGGCGATCGGCGGCAGCGACTACCACCAGCCGGCGAAGCTCCAGCCGGAGGGACCATTGGTGCTGGCACGGCCGACCACGGTGCTGTGGCTGCCGGAATTGAGTGAGGACGCGGTGCTCGCAGCGATGAAGGCCGGGCGCGGCTATGTCACCGAAGGGCCCAAGGGGCCGCATCTCGAGATCAGTATCGGTGATGCCCCGATGGGCTCCGCCGTGAAGCACCAGCCCGGGCTGACGGCCCACGCCAGGGTGCGCGGCGCCAGGGGCGACGTGCTGCACTGGATCGACGCCTCCGGCGTCGTCGGCGAACAGGAGATCGGCACTGGCGACTGGGAGGGCGAGATCGCCCTTCCCGGCCCTGCCAGAGGTTTCATCCGAGCCGAGATCATCGCCAAAGCCAGCCGGCCATGGCTGGTAGAGGAATTCACCAAGGCGGCGAGCGAGCGCGGCGAGTTGCCGTGGCAGCTCAAGGGCTCGCACCTTACTGACGAGCCGATCCGGCGCGCCATTTCCAACCCAATCTACATCGACCAGGACTAGCTCATGTTTATCGGCAATGCCCCGTGTTCCTGGGGCATCAAC
>JAEUMC010000342.1 GCA_016793415.1 Devosia sp.
TGCGGCGGTGGCAGCGGCGCAGGCGGCGCTGGCCGCCGCATGGGGGCGGACACCGGCAGCCGAACGTGGCCGGATCCTTATGCGGATCGGGCAGAAGGTGCTGGAGCGGGTCGACGATCTCGCCCGTATCGAAGCCATGGATGTTGGTAAGCCCCTGAAGCAGGCGCGGGCCGATGCCGTGGCGCTGGCGCGCTATCTCGAGTTCTACGGTGGCGCCTGCGACAAGATCCACGGCGAGACCATTCCCTATCTCGACGGCTACACCGTCTACACCCTGCGCGAGCCGCACGGGGTCACGGCGCATATCATCCCCTGGAACTACCCGATGCAGATCATCGGCCGCTCGGTGACCGGTGCCCTGGCGATGGGCAACGCCGCCGTGCTGAAGCCGGCCGAGGAGGCCTGCCTTACGGCGATTGCCTTCGCCAGGATCGCCGAGGAAGCCGGCCTGCCGGCCGGCGCGCTGAACGTGGTGCCGGGGTTGGGCGAGGAAGCCGGCGCGGCGCTGACGGCGCACCCCGGCGTCAACCACATCTCGTTCACCGGCTCGGTCGGGGTCGGCAAGCTGATCCAGCACGCCGCGGCCGAGAACGTCGTGCCGGTGACGCTGGAGCTCGGCGGCAAGTCGCCACAGCTGGTGTTCGAAGACGCCGATCTCGACCGGGCGCTGCCGTTCCTGATCAATGCCGGCATCCAGAACGCCGGCCAGACCTGTTCGGCCAGCTCGCGTATCCTCGTGCACCGGTCCATCCATGATGAGGTGCTGGAGCGGATGGCCGGACGGTACCGGGCGCTGAAGGTCGGTCCGGCAATCGCCGACCTCGATCTCGGCCCCTTGGTATCCGAGCGCCAGAAGGAAATCGTCGGCGGCTTCCTCGGCGATCTCGGCGGCGCAGAGATCGCCGCAGCGGGTAGCGTTGTGGGTGAAGCACCGCGCGGCGGGCACTACCTGGCGCCGACGCTGCTATCCCGCGTCTCGCCCGACAACCGGTTGGCGCAGGACGAGATTTTCGGGCCTGTGCAGGTGGTGATCCCGTTCGAGGACGAAGCCGAGGCGGTCGCCATCGCCAACGGCACCGATTTCGGACTCGTGGCCGGCGTGTGGACCCGCGACGGCGGGCGGCAGATGCGGATGGCCAAGGCGATCAAGACCGGCCAGGTGTTCCTCAACAATTATGGCGCCGGCGGCGGGGTCGAGCTGCCGTTCGGCGGCGTCGGCAAATCCGGCCATGGCCGCGAAAAAGGTTTCGAGGCGCTGTACGGCTTCTCGGTGTTGAAGACAGTGGCCGCATGGCACGGGTGATTTCATGAGACTGGACGGTAAGGTCGCCATCGTTACGGGTGGCGCATCGGGATTTGGCGCGGGCATCGTGCGGAAGTTTGCCGCTGAAGGCGCCAAGGTGCTGATCGCCGATATCAACCTCGAGGGTGCCGAGGCGCTGGCACGCGAACTGGGCCAGAAGGCCGGCCATGTCGACGTCAGCAAGGATGCGAGCGTCAATCAGCTTGCTGCTGCGGCTCTGATGGCTTTCGGCAAGGTCGACATCCTCGTCAACAACGCCGGCGTTTCGCATCAGCCGGCGGCGCTGGACGAGATTTCCGAAGCCGACTTCGACCGGGTGTTCAACGTCAACATGAAGTCGGTCTACCTGACCGCCCGGCACCTGGTGCCGCACTTCAAGGCGCGCAAGACCGGCGTGATCCTCAACGTCGCCTCAACCGCCGCGGTGAGCCCACGGCCGCGGCTCAGCTGGTACAATGCTTCGAAGGGCTGGATGGTGACGGCAACCAAGTCGATGGCGGTCGAGCTGGCGCCGCTCGGCGTCCGGGTCAACGCCATCAATCCCGTGGCCGGTGAAACGCCGCTACTCAAGACCTTCATGGGTGAGGACACCCCGGAGATCCGGGCGAAGTTCCTCTCGACCATTCCGCTGGGGCGTTTCTCGACCCCCGAGGATATGGGCAACGCCGCCTGCTTCCTCTGCTCGGATGAAGCCTCGATGATCACCGGCGTGGCATTGGAGGTGGATGGGGGCAGGGTGATCTAGGCGGGGTGTCTCTCTAGGCTGGGGCCCAAGCGCACCGTCCTGTCACGTCAGCGCAAGAACGCATTGATCTCGCGCGCCACCGCCGCCGGGGCTTCCCAGTGCAGCGAATGGGCGGCGTTGGCGATCCGTTCGTGGGTGAAGCGCGGCACCTTGCCGTGCAGTTCTTCCACCGCGCCCGGCGGTGCCAGCAGGTCGAGATCGCCCGACAGCGCCAGCACCTCACGCGCAACAGTCGAGAAATCGACCTCCATGCCGCGATCGATCGCCGCCACCTGCCTCGCGAAATCGCCTGGCGACTGGCGGTTTGGGTAGGCCGTTGAGGCCGCTGCCGCCGCGGCGACGTTCGCTTCGTCGGCAAAGAACGGCGTCGAGAACAGCCACTGGTAGAGCAGCCGGAACCAATCGGGCGCCGGTATGGTAAAGTAGAGACGCGACAGGTCGCGGAACAGGACACGCGCCTTGGGGCTGATGGTGCCTGCCCCCATGGTCACCAGCCGGCCCACTCGGTCGGGATGCGTCGCCGCGAGCGCGAGACCCAGGAAGCCGCCGAGCGAGTGGCCGATCACCTCGACCCGCTCGAGCGCGAGGTGATCAAGCAGCGCCGCGCAATCGGCCACCATCTCGCCCAGCTCGATCGGACCTTCGACCCGGGTCTGGCCTGAGCCGCGATTGTCGATCAGAATCAGTTGCCGGTCGGGGAGTAGCGGGAGCAGCGGTCCCCAGCTGGCGCCATCGCTCGCCGTGCCGGCGATCAACAGCAGTGGTCGACCGGAGCCGATGATTTCGTAATGCACGCTGGCGGCGCCGTTCTGGAACTGCGGCATGGGGTGATCCTGGAAGCAATTGCCTGCTGGCGGCGTGGACATGCGCCGCGGGGAGTATATGTTTTGACCGATTGGACAAAATGGCATTGCGAGCATGGCACAGGATGCGCTCGGAAATGAAGTGAGCCGTGCCAGCGCGGCGACACTTCAGGGCATCGACGACTTCGTTACCGGCTTTCTCGGCTACGAGAAGAAGGCCGCCAACATCATCGCCGCTGCGGATGGGGAGCCCGACGCCGTGCTCGCCAACACCTATGCCGGTTTCACCTGGATGTTCCTCGAGGCCGAGGGCGCCAAGGCGGCGGCAGACAAGTACCTGGCGCGCGCTCAGGCTGCGGCCGCGGGAGCCAACGAGCGCGAAACGATGTTGCTGGCCCAGCTCGAACGCTGGATCGCCGACGACATCCCCGCCGTGCAGGCGATCGGCGATGAGATCGTCGAGCGCTTTCCGCACGACCTCGCCTCGGTGAAGCTGCACCAGTATTTCAGCTTCAACCGCGGCGATGCCGCCGGCATGCTGCGCATCGCCAAAGCGGCGGAGGCAGCCAACGCGGACAATCCGCATATCCACGGCATGCTGGCCTTCGGCTACGAGCAATTGCACGATCTCGATACCGCCGAGCGCGAAGCTCGGCTGGCCTTGAAGCTCAAGACCAAGGAACCCTGGGCGCAGCACGCGCTGGCGCACGTGATGCTGGGCACCGGTCGGGTCGAGGAGGGCGTACAGTTCCTCGGTGAAGCGCAGCGGACCTGGGTCGATCTCAACTCCTTCATGTACACCCACAACTGGTGGCACAAGGCGCTGTTCCACATCAGCCAGGGCGACCACGCTGCGGTGTTCGACGCCTACGACAACCACGTCTGGGGTATCGAGCCGGATTACTCGCAGGACCAGGTGGGGGCGGTATCGCTGCTCGCCCGCATGGAGGTCGCCGGCCTGGACGTCGGCAGCCGCTGGGAGGATGTCGCGCGTCACATGCAGGGCAGGGGGCGCGACACCATCCAGCCCTTCCTGACGCTGCAATATCTCTACGGTCTGGCGCGCGCCGAGCGGGCGGAGGCGGATGAACTGATGCGCGCCGTCGAGGAGAAGGCCTCCACCTCCTCGGCGTTCGATCGCGTGGTCTGGCGGGAAGTAGCGCTGCCGGCGGCGCGCGGCGTGTTGGCGCATGCGAGAGGGGATCATGGCGCGGCGGCGAGTTGGCTGGCGGTCGCCAACCCGCGCATGACCGAGATCGGCGGCAGCCATGCGCAGCGCGACCTGTTCGGGCAACTGCTGCTCGATGCGCACCTGAAACTCGGCAACTGGGCCGTCGCCCGGCAGATGCTGGAGATGCGCCGTACCTGGGACCCGGATGGGGTACCGGTCAACGCCGCGCTGGCGCTGGTCAACGAGCGACTGGGATCTGCCGCTTAGCCAAGCGTTGCGCCTGCCGCATGACGAGGAGATTCCAGCCTGTGCGGGAATGACCCGATGATGGGCGTGGGCTAGGGTGAGGCGGAGTTCGAATCCCGACAAAGGAGCCCGGATGAAACCCGGACCGCGCAACCTGATCACCGATGTCGCGGGCCTGCGCGTCGGTAATTCCGAAGACCACAGGATCAAAACCGGCACCACCGTGCTGGTGGCGGACAAACCGTTCCGCGCCTCGGTCGATGTGATGGGCGGCTCGCCCGGCTCGCGCGAGACCGAACTCCTGGCACCCGACAAGCTGGTCGAGGATATCGACGCCCTGGTGCTCTCGGGTGGCTCGGCCTTCGGCCTCGACGCTGCGTCCGGCGTGACCGACGGGCTGCGCAAACTCGGTCGCGGCTTTCGGGTCGAGACCGCGACGGTTCCGATCGTCCCCGGCGCCATCATCTTCGACCTGCTCAACAACGGCGACAAGGACTGGGACGAAAACCCCTATCGGGCCCTGGGCGCTGCGGCACTGGCCAATGCCGGCGAGGAGTTCGCGCTCGGAACCGCTGGCGCCGGCGTCGGCGCGTTGACCGCCAACCTCAAGGGCGGGCTCGGTTCGGCCTCGCTGGTGATCCCGGGCGGTTTCACTGTCGGGGCGCTGGTGGTGGCGAATCCCACCGGCAGCGTCACCATGGGCGACAGCAAGCACTTCTGGGCCGCGCCGTTCGAGGCAGACGGTGAGTTCGGCGGCCTTGGTCCGCTGCTCGGGCCGATGCCGTTCGAGCAGACCTCGCGCTCCAAGCGCGACTGGGTGACGCCGATCGCCAACACCACGATCGCCATCGTTGCAACCGACGCCGACCTCAGCAAGGCGCAGCTCAAACGGCTCGCCGTGGCGGCACAGGACGGCATCGCCCGTGGTGCTAGCCCGGCCCATACCCAGGTCGATGGCGACCTGATCTTCTCTGTGTCGACTCGTGCGAAGCCGATCACCACGCCGGTGTTGAATGCCCTGCAACTCGGGCACGCGGCAGCCGTGTGTCTGAGCCGAGCGATGGCGCGGGCGATCTACCTCGCGACGCCGGCGCCCAACGATCCGGTGCCTACCTGGCGGGAGAAATGGGGGAGGTGATCGCCCGCAAACACCTGAGCGTGGGGTGGGGCCAGCAGCACCGACCTCAGAGACGAGGCGTCTCTGCCCCCTTCACGTGGTAGCAGAAGTCGCACATCCCATCGCCGTTCATGCAGGTCTTGGTCCGCTCGAGCCTTAGTCCGAGCTCGTCTGCCATGGCGAAATCGCTGTTGCAGATCAGCAGCTCGCCCAGGTCGCGGGCGCCCATCTGCTCCATGAACTCGGCATAGTCGCAGTGGTTGACCTGGTTGCGCAGCAGCGTGTCGGTCTGCTCCAGCGTCTCGAATTCGTAGCGCACGCCTTCGCCAAAGCCGGCGAACTCCCTGGCGAGGGTGGGGATATCGAGCAGTGAACCACGCTGCGCAACGATAGCGCGATTGGCCTTGTCGAGCGCGGTCCTCACCAGGGCATGCGCCTGTTCCTTGCCCAGCGCCGCTTCCATGGCGCGCACCAGGGGGATTTGAGCCCGGACCTCGGTGGTGATGCGTTCGAATGGGGTCATGGGCAGGGGCTCCGGCTTCGTGCGATGATGGCAGGATCGACCGCGGGGGGAAACCCCATCCGGTCTGAAGCGTTGCCACTTCACAACGATGGAGGACGCCATGAACGCTGAGAACAGAGCAACCGCCATGATCCCCGCCCACAATGTCGAGCGGGCCGTTGCCTGGTACCGGGACAAGCTCGGGATCGCTCCCGCGAGGCAGGACGAGTACGGCGCCAGCTACGAGTTCAACGGTGTGCGCGCCTTCCTCTACAAGTCGGATTTTGCCGGTACCGCCGAGCACACCATGCTGTCGTTCGATACGGCTGATCTCGATGCCGACATGCGGGACATGCGCGGCAGAGGCGTCACGTTCCTCGACTACGATCTGCCGGATCTGAAGACCGAGAATGGCGTCGCAAGCTTCGGCCCGGTGAAGAACGCCTGGGCCAAGGACTCCGAGGGCAACATTCTCGGCTTCGTTCAGGGGATGTAGAGCGCGCCGAGGCTATTTCGAGCAGCGGAACACGGTGCTCGATTTCGCGTCGCCCACCGCGATGCGGATGCCTTCGCCTGCCGGCCCGAAGATCGGCGTGAGCTTCAGGTCCTGCTTGTTGCAGGTGGCGCTGAAGGTACCATCCTTGTTGTCGCTCAAGGCAATGTCGCAGCTCTTGCCGGCGGCGGTGAACTTGCTCGCCGAAACCACCGTCAACGCTGTCTTGTCGGTGCAGTCGAGCGCGGCCCAGCTGCCGATCAGCGGACGGGCGCCGGGGGGCAGCTTGGCGGCCGCTGCTGGCGTGGCGGGCGTCTTGCCCGCGGCCGGGGTCTTGGCCGGCGTTGTCGCTGCGGCGGGGGCCTCGGCCGATGGGGCCTTGGGCGTGCTGTCGTTGTTGCAGGCAGCCAGCAGCGGCAGAACGATGAGAAGAGAAAGCGGCAAAAGGCGCATCGGCGAATCCGGTGTCGTTGCTATTGTCATGGCATGGGTGCGCCGTCATTGCGGCGCGATTGCAGCGGAGTGAACAAGTTTGGCCGCAGCGCAGATCTTTGTGGATGCCGACGCCTGTCCGGTAAAGGAGGAGGTGCTGCGCGTCGCCGAGCGGCATGGCATGGTCACCACCTTCGTCGCCAATTTCGGGCTCCGGCCCTCACGCGACCCGATGGTGCGCAACGTGATGGTGCCGCAGGGCGCTGATGCTGCAGACGACTGGATCGTCGAGCATGCGGGCGCCAATGATCTGGTGATTACGTCGGACATCCCTTTGGCCAGCCGGGCGCTGAAGAAGGGCGCCGTCGTGCTCGGACCAACCGGCAAGCCGTTCACCGAACAGTCGATCGGCATGGCGCTGGCCATGCGCGAACTGAACCAGCACCTGCGTGAGACCGGCGAAAGCAAGGGCTACAATGCCGGCTTTACCGCGAAGGATCGTTCGAATTTCCTGCACGCCTTCGATGCCGCGGTGCAGCGCGCCAGGCGGGCAGGGGAAGGGTGATGGAGCGGCAACCAATTGTCGTGGTGCTCGATCAGGTCGAAGATCTGTTCACTGCCACCAGCTTCGCCCCGCTCGAGGGACGCTTCGAGCCGCGTTCGGGCATGGAGCAGGTGCTCGACCAGGTCGCCCTGCACCGGTTGCATCCTGCCCAGCCGTTGCAGCTCAAACTGACCGTTCGCCAGCCCACCGAGGTCAGCGACGACGCGATCAGGACGGCGATCCGCGGCTATTGCGAAGCCGTGATCGTCGACCGGCAACTCGACCTCAAGCGCATCCAGCGGATCGGGCGTAACGCGCTGCTGCTCGGGCTTGGCTTCCTTGCTGCCTGCATGGCGCTGTCGACCGCGGCCAACGCTGCGACCTTCCTTCCCGAGTTCATTCGACGGCTGTTCGGTGAGGGGCTGGTCATCGCCGGCTGGGTCGGCTTGTGGCGACCGATCGAGGTCATGCTGTTCGACACGCGTCCACCGCAGCACGATATCCGGCTGCATCGGGCCATCGCCAGGGCGGAGATAGACGTTCTCAAATCCGCCTGAAGTT
>JAEUMC010000382.1 GCA_016793415.1 Devosia sp.
GATCCAATGCGCTGATGGCTTCGATCGCCGACGACAGCCGGCAGCAGGCGGGCTCGATCGACGAGGTCAACGCCGCGGTGCGGCAGCTCGACGAGATGACCCAGCACAATGCCGCGCTGGTCGAGGAGATCAATGCAGCGATCGAGCAGACCGAAGCGCAGGCCGGGGAAGTCGACGGCATTGCCGACATCTTCACCGTCGATGCCGGCGTCGCAGGACGTCCGCTGCGCGCAGCATGACGGTTTCGCCGGCGGCGCCGCCGCCGGCCGTCCCCTTCCAGGCGGAAGTCGCGCCGGGAGAAGCCATCGTTTGACGCGATGTTAACGCTGGCATGGTTTGGTCGACGCTGGACGCAGAATGCATTTCAGCTTGTCGACACTCCAGAAGGACTACGACCTCTCCATGCCCGCCAAACCTATATTCAAGCTGCCGACGCTCAAGCTTCGGGGCAAGATCGTGCTTGCCGCAGCGGCCGTGTTCACGGCGGCGATCTCCGGCGCGCTGTTCTATGTCGTGACTTCGACCAGCCAGCGAGCCATTGCCAGCGCCGACGAGCTGCTGACCAGCCTGGCGCAGACCGAGGCGGCGAAGGTGGAGGTCGTGCTCAAGGAGCACTCGGCAGTGGCCGACTCGATTGCCCACACGCTCAGTTCGCTGATCGCGTCGCCCGGCGTCACCTCGGCGACCTACAAGGATATGTTCGAGCGCCAGATCGGCGTGGTGCCGAATGCGGTGGGCATCTGGTCGCTGCTCACCCCCGACGCGCCCACGGCGGGTAATGCCGAACTGATGGCATCGCAATTCGCACTGCCCGGTGGCTATTTCGGTCCCAGCATCACGCGCGACATGAAAACTGGCGCCACGAGCTGGGGCGGGCTCGACCTGTCGACGGAGAACGGCTTCCAGAACTGGTTCCTCGATCCGCTGGCCAAGGGGTCGCCGTCGCTGATCGGGCCATATCTCTACGACAAGATGCTCTACACCTCGAGCACCTCGGTGGTGCGCGATGCCGGCGGCAAGGCCGTCGGCCTGGTTGGTGTCGACTACAATGGCGGCGTGTTTGCCGAACTGATCGGCCAGCACCGTCCGCTCGGCACCGGCTGGGTCGGGATCATCAATGCCGACGGCAACTGGGTGGTGCCGCCGGATCCGGCGCTGATCGGCCAGCCGGCCAACGATGCCGCGGGTCAGGCTGCGATCGCCGGCGCCGATGCGGGCGATTATCACGCCAGCGTTCCGGTCGAGGGGCAGCAATGGCGGCTCACCGCGATCAATCTGCCGCTGCCGCAGTTCGGCATCGAGTGGACCGTGATGGTCGCCGTTCCGGAGGGCACGCTGCTTGCCGCTGCCGTGGCGGAGCGCAACATGCTGATCGCCGGCGGCCTCGTGGTGTTCGGTCTGGGGCTGGTGGCGTTCTTCCTGCTCGGCAGCTCGATCGCCAAGCCGGTGAGCCGGATGACCGCGGTGATGCGCAAGATCGTCGATGGCGACTATCAGGTCGCGGTGCCGTACAACGCCCGTCGCGATGAGATCGGCGACATGGCGAAGGCCGTCGAGGTGTTCCGTGCCAACGGCCTCAAGGTTGCCGAGATGACGGAAGCCGAAGCGGCGCGGATCATCCGCGACCAGGAGGCGCGTACCGCGATGATGGCCGAGCTGCAGAAGGCGTTCGGCCAGGTGGTGGATGCGGCGGTGGCCGGCGACTTCTCGCGCCGGGTGGAGACCGAGTTCCCCGATCGCGAGCTGAATGCGATTGCCGGCTCGATCAACAACCTCGTTGCCACCGTCGATCGCGGCCTCGGCGAGACCGGCGAAGTGCTGGCGGCGCTGGCCGATACCAACCTCACCAAGCGGATGGAAGGCGAGTATGAGGGCGCCTTCGCCCGGTTGCGCGACGACACCAATGCGGTGGGCGACAAGCTCAGCCAGATCGTCGGGCAGCTCAAGGAAACCTCGCGCTCGCTGAAGACGGCGACCGGGGAAATCCTCTCGGGCGCCAACGACCTCTCTGAACGCACCACCAAGCAGGCGGCGACGATCGAGGAGACCTCGGCGGCGATGGAACAGCTGTCGACCACCGTGTTGCAGAACGCCGAGCGGGCCCGCGAGGCGAGCGAAGTGGCGAGCACTGTCACCCGCACCGCCGAAGAGGGTGGCCAGGTGATGGGCGACGCCAATGCGGCGATGGAGCGGATCACGCAATCGTCGGCCAAGATTTCCAACATCATCGGGCTGATCGACGACATCGCCTTCCAGACCAACCTCCTCGCGCTCAACGCCTCGGTGGAAGCGGCGCGCGCCGGTGATGCCGGCAAGGGCTTTGCGGTGGTGGCGGTGGAAGTGCGGCGGCTGGCGCAGTCGGCGGCCAGCGCCTCATCGGAAGTGAAGGCGCTGATCGAGCAATCGGGCACGGAAGTGAAGACCGGCTCGAAGCTGGTGGCGGACGCCGCGGCGCGGCTGGTCGCCATGCTGGAAGCCGCGCGTTCGAGCAACCTGCTGATGGACGGCATCGCACGTGACAGCCGCGAGCAGGCCTCGGCGATCGAAGAGGTGAACACCGCGGTGCGCCAGCTCGACGAGATGACGCAGCACAATGCGGCGCTGGTCGAAGAGACCAATGCGGCGATCGAGCAGACCGACGGGCAGGTGAACGAGCTCGACCGGATCGTCGATATCTTCACCATCTCGGGGGCTCCGCAGCAGCAGCGGGTGGTGCAGGTGGCGCCGCCGGCCCGCGGCATCAAGGGGCTGCAGGAGCGGGTGAAGAAAGCCGCGAGCTCCTACCTGAGCCAGGGCAATGCCGCGATCGACAAGGACTGGGCGGAATTCTGAGCCGCCCAATTCTGATCCACCAAATGCTGAGCGGCTCACAATTGTGAGCCGCCAGCGATAACCCTGACACTCGGTGTCAGGTGACCCATGCGAAACCCTCTCCGGCGTTACAACGGAGAGGGTTTTGTACATGACCCAGACACTCGAACTCGTCACCTTCCGGCTGGCCCGCGGCAGCGGCCAGCAGTTCATCGATGCCAATGCGGCGATCAGCGACTGGCTGAAGCGGCAACCGGGGTTCGTGTCGCGTCACCTCGCCGAGCGCGACGACGGCAGCTATGTCGACATCGTGTTCTGGCAGACGCATGAAGCCGCACTGGCGGCCAGCGGGAAAATGATGGAAGAGATGGCCCAGAGCGAGGCCATGACCATGATCGATCCTATGGGCCTCGAGATGAGCCATGGCACAATCCGACTCTCGGTCGACTGAAATGGTCGCCGACCTCCTGCAAATCGTGCGGTCCTTCCCGCAGCCGGTCGCTGACCTGGCGCAGCAGCTGGCGCTGACGCTGCT
The DNA here is from genome assembly GCA_016793415.1 of Devosia sp. GTDB lineage: Bacteria > Pseudomonadota > Alphaproteobacteria > Rhizobiales > Devosiaceae > Devosia_A. The sequence goes on from JAEUMC010000382.1 coordinate 3,347, forward strand.
GTCGGTGCGGCCCGACCTCGACGCCAAGGCGCGGCTCGGCTGGGGCTCGGTCAACTACCGGCACCCGAGGGCCGGGTTCGTTTGCGCCATCTTCCCGATGGAGGATCACGTCTCGCTGGTGTTCGAGCATGGCCGGCAGCTGAGCTCGCCGCTGCTCGAAGGCGACGGCAAGCAGGTACGGTTCATCCGGTTCGAACCGGGCACTGACATCCCCGAGGACGAGATCGCCATCCTCCTCGCCGAGGCCATTGCGCTCAAGGCGTGAGCCGTGCAGAAAACCTCCGGGACTATCTCGGAGGTTTCCCCATGGCGCGGATCGGGCTCGTGGCGCATGACGACAAGAAGGACGAACTGGTCGCCTGGGCCAAGCTCAATCGGGATAAGCTGGCGCGACACGAGCTGTGGGGCACCGGCACCAGCGGCGGACGGGTTACCGACGGCACCGGTTTGCCGGTGACTCGGCTGCTCAGCGGCCCGCTGGGCGGCGATGCGCAGCTCGGCGCGATGATCGCCGAGGGGCGGCTCGATGCGCTGATCTTCTTCCAGGATCCGCTCACCGCCATGCCGCATGATGTCGATATCAAGTCGCTGACGCGGCTGGCGACGCTCTACAACATCCTGTTGGCGCCAAACCACAGAACGGCCGACGCAGTGCTGTCGGTGCTTTGACCGTCTGGTCAAAGTCTCCACAACCCTATAAGAGCCGCCCCCAATCGAAACGCGGTGCTTGGTTGACCGGTGTTTGTGCATATGCGCAGATGACCGCAAAACCGGCACAAGCCGCGAAGAAGAACGATTTCATCAGGACGGGGGCGGGGTGTCCTTCGACGCAGTCATCGACGTCAAGAACGTCAGCAAGCGCTTTGGCGGCTTGCGCGCAGTCAACGATTGTTCGCTCCGGGTCGAGCGTGGCTCGATCACCGGGCTGATCGGGCCGAACGGGGCCGGTAAATCGACGCTGTTCAACCTGGTCGCGGGCAATATTGTGCCCGACAGCGGGCAGATCCTGTTTGATGGTCAGGATGTTACCGGGTTGAAACCGCATCAGCTGTTTCATCGCGGCATGCTGCGCACTTTCCAGATTGCGCATGAATTCTCCAACATGACGGCGCTGGAAAACCTGATGATGGTGCCGTCGGGCCAGCCGGGGGAGAGCCTGGTCAAGACCTGGCTGATGCCCGGCGCCATCAAGGAAGCCGAGCGCCATGTGCGGCAGAAGGCGCTCGACGTCATCGATTTCCTGAAGCTCGGCCACGTCAAGCACGAGCTCGCCGGGAACCTGTCGGGTGGGCAGAAGAAGCTGCTCGAGCTCGGCCGCACCATGATGGTCGACGCCAAGGTGGTGCTGCTCGACGAAGTGGCGGCGGGCGTCAATCGCACGCTGCTGCAGGATCTGGCCGCCAATATCGAGCGGATGAACCAGGAGCTCGGCTATACCTTCTTCGTCATCGAGCACGACATGGATCTGATCGGGCGGCTGTGCGACCCGGTGATCGTCATGGCGCAGGGCGAAAAGATCGCCGAGGGCCCGATGGAGGAAATCCGCGCCAACCCCGAGATCATCGAGGCCTATTTCGGCTCTCCGGTGGAGGCCGCGTAATGGCATTGCTCGACATCAAGGACGCCGTCGGCGGTTACGGCGGCGCGCCGATCCTCAACGGCGTCAACCTCGCCATCGAACAGTCCGATATCGGGGTGATCGTCGGACCGAACGGCGCCGGCAAATCGACGACGCTGAAGGCGATCTTCGGGTTGCTGAAGGTCACCGAAGGCTCGATCAGCTTCCAGGGCGAAGAAATCCAGAACTCGCTGCCCGACAAGCTGGTGCCCAAGGGGCTGAGCTTCGTGCCGCAGGAAAAGAACGTCTTCACCTCGATGAGCGTCGAAGAGAACCTCGAGATGGGGGCGTTCACCCGCAGCGACGATTACCGGCCGACCATCGAGTGGGTCTACGAGATGTTCCCGGTGCTGCGCGAAAAGCGTCGCCAGCCGGCAGGAGAACTGTCGGGCGGACAGCGCCAGATGGTGGCAATGGGCCGGGCGTTGATGAGCCAGCCCAAGCTGCTCTTGCTCGATGAGCCGTCGGCGGGGCTCTCGCCGCGCTACGTGATCGAGATCTTCGAGCAGATCGTCAAGGTCAACAAGGCGGGCGTCGCCATCCTGATGGTTGAACAGAATGCGCGGCAGGCGCTGGCGTTCGCGACGCGCGGTTTCGTGCTCGCCACCGGCAAGAACCGCTTCACCGGCACGGGCCAGGAGCTCATTGCCGATCCCGAAGTCGCCAAGAGCTTCTTGGGGGGCTGACGGCAATGAACGAACTGATCTTCTTTTTCAACAATGTCGTCGTCGCCGGCGTGGTGCTGGGCTCGATCTACGCGGTCGGCGCCATCGGTGTGACGCTGATCTTCGGTATCCTCAGGTTCGCGCATTTCGCCCATGGCGACATGATGACCATGGGGGCGTTCATCGCCTTCCTCCTCGCCATGGCGGCGACGGCGCTGGGCATCACCACACCGGTGGTGCCGACCGGCTTCCTGGTGCTGCCGCTGGCGATGATCCTCGCGGCGATCATCGCGCTGGGGCTCGACAAGGGCTTCTACGCGCCGTTGCGCAAGCGCGGGGCGCGGCCGGTGACCATGCTGATCGCCTCGATCGGCGTGACGCTGATCATCCAGGGGCTGATCCGGCTGTTTTTCGGCTCGGGCACCTACTCGTTCTTCGAGACCGAGCAGAAGCAGCTGGTGCGCATCCCGGTGCCGCTCGAGGGCGTCACCCGCACCATCAACTTTACCCAGCCGCAACTGCTGATGGTGTTGTGCACCGCGGTGGCGGTGCTGGCGCTGCACTTCTTCCTCACCCGTTCGCGGCTCGGCAAGGCGATGCGCGCCATGGCCGACAACGCCGACCTGGCGCAGGTTTCCGGCATCAACACCAAGCTGGTGGTGCGGGTGACCTGGATCATCGCCGGCTCGCTCGCGGCGATGGCCGGCACCATGCTGGCGCTTGACGTCAACCTGAAGCCGGACCTGGCGTTCAACATCGTCTTGCCGATCTTTGCGGCGGCGATCGTCGGCGGGCTTGGGCAATCCTATGGCGCCATTGCCGGCGGCTTCCTGATCGGCTTTGCCGAGACGCTGGCCATCTTCAACTGGTCGGTGCTGCTCAGGCCGCTCAGCGGTTCGCTGCCGTTCGAACTGCCGGGGACGCTGGCGATCGTGCCGACCGAGTACAAGCTGACCGTCGCCTTCGTGATCCTCGTGGTGGTGCTGCTGTGGCGCCCGACCGGTATCTTCAAGGGAGCCTCGACATGATCGCGCGTCGTTCCCTCGTGATGTTCGCCGGCCTGTTCGTGCTGTTCACGATCATCGGGCTGTTCCTCGGTGCCGCCAATATCTCGCTGCTGCTGGTGCAGAGTTTCGCTTATGCGCTGATCGCGCTCGGCCTCAACATCCAGTGGGGTTATGGCGGGCTGTTCAACTTCGGCATCATGGGCATGCTGATGCTGGGTGGCGCGGCCGTCACCTTCATCTCGTATCCGGTCAATGCGCAGTTCTGGGGCTCGGAAGGGCCGCTGATGCTGGGCAAGGCGCTGATGGCATTCCTCGCCGGGTTCCTGCTGGTGTGGGGGGCGCGGCATGCCGATCGCATCGGCATCAAGGGGCGGTGGAAGAGCTTCGTCACCATCATCGCCTGGATCGTCGCCTACATCGTCTATCGCAGCCAGATCGATCCGGCGGCGGCCTATATCGAAAGCGCCGGCGGCGGCTGGATCGGCGGGCTTGGGCTCCACCCGGTGCTCGGCTGGGCGTTCGGCGGCGTGCTGGCGGCCGGCGTCGCCTATGTGGTGGGCAAGATCTGTCTGGGGCTTCGCACCGACTATCTCGCCATCGCCACCATCGGCATCTCGGAAATCATCCGGGCGCTGCTCAAGAACATGGACTGGCTGACCCGCGGGACGCTGACGGTGTCGCCGATCCCGTGGCCGACCCCGATCCCGCAGGATCTGCAGGCGCAGAGCGTATCGATCTCGGATTCCTTCGTCTATGCGCGGCTTGGTTTCCTCGGCCTGGTGATCGTGATCCTCGCAGTCGCCTTCTTCCTGGTGCAACGTGCCTATGGCGGGCCATGGGGCCGGATGATGCGGGCCATCCGCGACAACCACATCGCCGCCGCCTCGATGGGCAAGAATGTCACCCGGCGGCAGCTCGAGATCTTCGTGCTCGGCTCGGTATTGATGGGCATCGGCGGCGCCATGCTGGTGAGCTTCCAGCAGATCTACGATCCGGGCGCCTATCAGCCGATCAATCACACCTTCCTGATCTGGGTGATGGTGATCGTCGGCGGGGCCGGCAACAACTGGGGCGCGGTGTTTGGTGCGCTGCTGATCTACATCACCTGGATGATCTCCGATCCGGTGTCGCAGTGGCTGTTCAACAACATCTCGAACTGGTCGACCGACATGGGCTGGGGAGCGATTCCGGAAATCCAGTCGCGCGCCAGCCAGATGCGAGTGTTCGTGCTGGGTGTGGTGATCACGGTTGCGCTGCGCTACGCACCGCGCGGCTTGATCCCGGAAGTGGTACGACGCGAGACCTAGCTCCACGGCGTCCAAATTTGGACGGCGGCTTGTAAGTTGTCCGGATTTGGACTATGTCTTGATCCGGACAAGGAGCGTATCATGCAGTTCGGGTTCCGTGAAAAGCCGCAGGCGGCGTTCGTTCCGGCTGATGGCAGCGACGACATCGTCGATTTCGGCCGCTTCTCAGGGCCCAACCGGCGCCGGCTGAGCGGGCCGGCGCTGCGGACGTTCCTCAACATCGCGGAGCTCTGGGGCTTAACTGAGGAGCAGCGGCGGCTGGTGCTGGGCTACCCCTCGCGCTCGACCTATCACCACTGGGCCAAGCTGGCGCGGGAGCTGCAGCCGTTCACGCTCGATCTCGATGCGCTGCTGCGCATCTCGGCGGTGTTCGGCATCCATCAGGCTTTGGGCGTATTGTTCGCCGAACCGGCCGAGGGGGTGCGCTGGCTCAGGGGGCCGCATATGGCGCCGTTGTTCGGCGGACAGCCGCCGCTGACGCTGGTCACCTCGGGCACGCAGGATGGGCTGATGGCGGTGCGGCGTTTCCTCGATGCGGCGCGTGGCGGCCTCTACATGCCGCCCAACGCGCTCGATGCAGCGTTCACCCCCTACGAAGACAGCGACATCGTCATCCGCTGATGCACTCGCCCGCCCCGCAGCCGAGCCACCGGCTGATCCCGTCCCGGTTCCCGCCGATCGGGCTGTTCGACACCGTCGCCACCACCGCCGATGCCGAAGCGGTGATGGAACTTGCCGGCTGGACCAATGACCGGCTGGTGCGGCAGCGGTTGGCGCGCCTGCCGCAGGAGGAGTGGGTGTTCGGGCGGGCCAATTCCAGCATCGTCATGGCGGCGTTCCTCCATGCCGCGCCTGATGGCTCGCGCTTCAACGGATCGGACCTGGGCGCCTGGTACGCGGCAGCAACACTCACCACGGCGGTGGCTGAAGTCGGGCATCACCTGCGGCGCGAGACGCTGGCGCGCGGGCTCGAGACCAGCACGCGCGTCTATCGCAGCTACACGGCGCGGCTCGAGGGCAGCTACCGCGACATCCGCGGGAGTGAGCCGAAGCTGCACGCCTCGGACAGCTATGCCGCCGGGCAGGCGTTCGGCGAGGCGTTGCGGGCGGCGGGCGAATACGGAGTGCTCTACGACAGCGTGCGGCACCGCGGCGGCAGCAATATCTGCGCCTACCGGCCGAGCATGGTGCTCGACGTCACGCAGGCCGAACATCTCGAGGTGACGGTCAGCGTCGGCGACAAGCGGATCGAGGCGACGCGGCTTGGTGCGTGATATCTAACGCCGGGTGGGGGTCCACAGCCACCGGCGGCAGTAACCTAGCCGCTAGGCAATACTGGTAAGGATCGCCCGCACCGCCCGCGGCAGGTCGCGCTCGATGTTGGGACGGTGGCCGGCAAACTCGGGGCGCGACAGCACGCGCTCGGCGGCGGGCGCCGGGTGGGCGCCCGGCCACATGCCGGCGACCAGCGAGCCGATCATGGTGATCGCCCATAGCGCATCCTCGGTCGACGCCCTCGGCAAGCGGGTGCGGAGCGCCGCGGCCATCTCGGCGGCCATACCGCCCATGGCGCGCTTCACCGTGACGATGGTGTCCTCCGACACATTGGCCTCGAGGGTGCCCGAGAGGATCGAGGTGAGGTGGCCGAGGCGGGGACGCGAGGCGAACTGCAGCGTCACGGCGGAGGTCAGCGCGTCGAGATCCCCCTCCGGGGTCGCGGCGATGGCAGCGGCCAGCGCCGGCACCAGCTGGTCCATCTCGGCGAGGAACAGGCTGAGCAGCACTTCCTCGCGGCTCTCAAAATACCGATAGACGTTGGATTTGGTGAATCCGGCCCTGGCGGCGATGGCGTTGAGGCCGGCGCCGAGCGGGCCCTCGGCATCGAACAGCTCAGCGGCCGCCGCGAGCAGGGTCTCGCGGCGGGCCTGGATTTCCTCAGGCTTGCGGGCCCGCTGAAAGGTCGGGGTGGTCATCGGGTCCTGTGGTGCGGCGGGTCGGCGTCGCTGTCAAGCCGGCACCGTGGCCAGCGCCGGGAAGCGGACGCCGGTCAGCTGCTCGGAGACCGTCCAGAGGCGGGCGGCGACCGCCTGGTCCCTGGCGTGGGCGGGGATACGGCCATCCTTGGGCGGGCCGACCAGCTCGAAGCGGTGACTGGGACTGTAGTAGCCGCCGGGCACCGCATCGGGCGAGGTCGCGGCGAAGAGTTGAGGCAGGGCGCCCTCGGCCGGGCTCTGGCTCATCAGCGGCGAGAGGATGCGCATGGCGAGACCGGAGAGGCCGGTGGCGCCGGGGCCGTTGGGGATCAGTTCGGTGCGGGCATAGCCCGGGTGGGCCGCAGTGGATTTGAGGTGCCAGCCGGCACGATCGCTCTGGCGCTGCAGTTCGAGCGCAAACATCAGCATGGCGAGCTTGGACTGGCCGTAAGCCTTGAAGGGTCGGTAGAGGCGCTCGCCCTGCAGGTCGTCGAAATCGATGCGGCCGGAATGGGCGTAGCCCGAGGAGAGCTGCACCGTTACCGGCGCCTTGGCACGGGCGAGCAGCGGCAGCAGCCGGGCGGTCAGCGCGAAATGCGAGAGGTAGTTGGTGCCGAACTGCTGCTCGAAGCCATCGACGGTGACCTGCCGGGTGGGCAGGGCCATGACCCCCGCATTGTTGACGAGGATATCGAGCTGGCGATGTGCGGCGGCAAAGCGCTCGGCGAAGGCGGCGACATTGGCGAGGGCCGACAGGTCGAGGCTCTCGTAGGATAGCTTTGCCCGCGGGATTTCGGCGCGGATGCGGGCAAGGGCAGTGGCCCCCTTGTCGGCGTTGCGGCCGGTCAGCACCACCTCGGCGCCGGCTCGTGCCAGCGCCAGCGCGGTTTCATAACCCAACCCGCCGGTGGCGCCGGTGATGAGGGCAAGCTTGCCCGATTGATCCGGAATGTCCTTGGTCGACCAGCTCATGGCTGCACCTCATTAAGAGAACGATGGTCTCTAATTAAGAGACCGACGGTCTGCTTTCAAGAGAGGCGCAAAGAAAAAGGCCCGGGATCGCTCCCGGGCCTTTCCAATGTCAGG